>CAOJLW010000295.1 GCA_948438565.1 uncultured Lachnospiraceae bacterium
AAGCCGTCCCCTGGCTCCGTCCATGCTGATATCGGAAAGCTTGAGCAGGCTATCCCAGGCATAGATGATATTATAGCCGTCAACAAGCAGATATTCCTCCTTTTCCTCTTCTTTTTTCGAGCTGCGTTTTGGCTTTTCCTCTGACCAAGGCGTAATCTCTCTTTTGCTGACTTTATAATTTCTTTTGGGAGCGGACGGGTTCCGCCGATTAGCGCCCTGCGCCCGTTCCACAATCGCGTCCACTTCTTCCGTCCCAAGCCAGATTTCAGCTTTTGGCTCGCGATGAAACGATTGCGCCGCAACGTCTCCCTCGCCATGCGCTTTCTTCGGGTAGACGCTCTCTAAATGCATATATTCCGGCACGCGATCCCATTCCACCAGATAACCCGCGCCATGCGCGCAAAAAACAGAACCTGTCGGATTCTCCAAATCCGCTTCCGAATCGTAACCAATTTGCGCGATTACTTCCTCTGGATTATGGCAAATATCATATCCCCCATAACTCAAAAACAGTCTGCCGCCGCCTTTCGTATAAGCGACCACCTCTTTTGCATACTCTTGTAAAAGGACTACCGGCGCCCTTCCCGTCAACACCGCCGTTCCCTCTTCGATCACAGGGCCGCTCATCGTGCCAAAACGCATTTCCAAATCGGTCATCGCCCTGCCGACAAAAGCTTCCGGCGTTTCCAAGCGATACTCATAATAGGGCTCCAACAAAACGGATTGGGCGGATTTTAACCCCTGGCGCACAGCCCGGTAAACCGCCTGCCGAAAATCGCCCCCTTCTGTATGCTTCTGGTGCGCTCTGCCCGCAGCCAGCGTAATCCGGATATCCGTAATCGCCGAACCGGTCAATACGCCCAGGTGCGCCTTTTCTTTTAAATGCGTCAGGATCAAACGCTGCCAGTTCCGATCCAGAAGATCCTCGCTACAGCTTGACGCAAATTCCAGGCCGCTTCCACGCTCCCCGGGTTCCATCCACAAATGCACTTCCGCATAATGGCGTAGAGGTTCAAAATGTCCGACTCCCTCTACGGCATCGGCAATTGTTTCTTTATAGAGGATATGCCCGGTATCAAAACCGATCTCCACTCCAAAGCGATCCAGAATCTGTCGTTTTAAAATCTCCGTCTGCACTTCTCCCATCACCTGCACCAAAATCTCCTGGTGCGCTTCGTTCCAGACCAAACGCAGCTGCGGATCCTCTTCTTCCAGCTGCCGCAATTTAGGAAGCGCCTGCGCGGCGTCCGTCCCCTCCGGCAGCAAAATCCGATACGTCAAGACCGGCTCAAGCAACGGGGTCATAGACGCCGCCTCAATCCCCAGTCCCTGCCCCGGATATGTCCCGGATAATCCAGTCACCGCGCAAATTTCCCCGGCATCGGCTTTTTGCGCCGCTTCGTATTTTCCCCCGGAGTAAATCCGAATCTGATTTACCTTTTGTGTCTGTCCGTCCGGTAAATCCAAAACCTGCTCTCTGACCTTTAAACTGCCTCCGGTGATTTTCATATACGTCAACCGGCTGCCGGCTTTATCCCTGGCAATTTTAAATACTTTTGCGCCAAATTCCTGCGGATAGGTTTTTTGCTCGGTAAAATAGCAAAACCCCTGTAAAAATTCCTTTACGCCGTTCAATTTTAACGCCGAACCAAAATAACAGGGAAACAGTCTGCGTTCCGCTATCATCCGTGACAAGCGTTCCCTGGTAAGACTGCCCGTCTCTAAAAACTCCTCCAGAGCCTCTTCGCTGCACATGGCCGCCTCTTCCAAAAAGCCCTCAGACTGCGTATCCTCAAAAGACACACAGGCGTCGGTAAGCTGCCCTTTTAGCTCGCATAAACGAAGCGAGGCGTCCGCCTTTGCCTGATCCATTTTATTGATAAATAAGAAAACCGGAATCCGATACTTTTCCAACAGACGCCACAGCGTTCTCGTATGCCCCTGTATGCCTTCCGCACCGCTGATGACCAACACCGCATAATCCAAAACCTGCAGCGTCCGTTCCATCTCCGCCGAAAAATCCACATGACCAGGTGTATCCAAAAGCGTCACAGTAATATCCGGCAGCTTTAATACTGCCTGTTTGGAAAAAATCGTGATTCCGCGTTCACGCTCCATCGCATCCGTATCCAGATACGCATTCTGTTTATCCACTCTGC
The DNA here is from genome assembly GCA_948438565.1 of uncultured Lachnospiraceae bacterium. Classification (GTDB taxonomy): domain Bacteria; phylum Bacillota; class Clostridia; order Lachnospirales; family Lachnospiraceae; genus Roseburia_B. Next base: position 2,160 of record CAOJLW010000295.1, read on the forward strand.
CCAATGTACGGATCATACCGCCCAGATACAACAGTCCCTCGGAAAGCGTCGTTTTTCCCGCATCCACATGGGCCAGCAGAGCGGCGCAAATATGTTTTTTGGGCCGATTCTCAGATGTGCCGTCCATTGAAAGATACCCCTTTCTATCTAAATGCCGCGTTTTGCCTTACCCTCTGCCCGTCGTACTGTCCTTACCGCCAATCACAAACAAATAAAACTGCCCCTTTTCCCGGATCAGATACTCTTTGATCAGATGCAATCCCGGACAAAGCCGGAGCTGCTTTTTTACAAATCCCATTTCATCGGAGTATAAAATCATAATGCCGTCCGACGCCAGCAATTGCTGCGATTGTTCGAAAAACCCCTGGTAAAACGCGTCCTGCTCTTCTCTGGAGCGTTTTCCGCGCTGCGGCATATTGGCTATTATTTCATCAAACGGGTAGCGATGCGTAAACTCCAGGTAATCCTTATGGATTAGATGCACCCGCATATCGGCCAGCGTAGTGTTGATTCTGGCTTTTTCAACCGCATCCCCAAAAATATCCATCGCATAGGCTTCTCTGACCGGCATCAGCTTATGCCGTTCCACCAGCATCGTCCCTACGCCGCAGCACGGATCCAACACCTGCGCCTTGGGTTTTAAATAGGGTTTCGCCAGCTCTAACAGCGTAGCGGCAAACGACGGATAGATGGAAGTCGCAATCGTTTCCCGACGGTACGCAAAACGCTCCATCGGTATCGTAAACATCTTTAAAAAAGCATGCAGCTTCGTTTCTTTATCGACCAACAGACGGATTTCAAATTCGTATCCATCCGGCGCGTTTAGAAGCTGCCGCGCGCTGTGTTCCTAAATCGCCGCCGCCGCGCGTTTCACATAAC
>CAOJLW010000296.1 GCA_948438565.1 uncultured Lachnospiraceae bacterium
AAAACGACGGATATTTCAATTGACAATAATACGACGGTGGAGGAGTTTGTAACCAAGCTCAATGAAGCAGGCGTAAAGGCCAATTATGATTCGAATTATCATAGGATTTATGTTTCTGCGCATGATACAGGCGCTAAAAACGACTTTTCATTGGTTGGCGGCGACGCTGCGGGGATGGACGCGCTCAGTAAACTGGGGTTAAGCGTACAGTCTAAGGCCGATATGGAAAGTTTTAAAAATATGGCGGCCTATGCGTTAAATACAAACGGGACGGCTTATATTACCGGGTATGATGCGGATGGCAAGGCAATTACGGACGGTACATATGACGAAGCAGCGACAAAAGCAAATATAACTGCCATTTTGTCCAATTTGACCAATGCGTCCACAACCGTTACCAATGATTCTGCAAAGCTTACGTATGCAGAGGCATATGAGCGGGTTATGAATGCGGATAAAAATTTAAGCGTTCAGGATCAGGACAGCATGAAAGCGCTGATGGCTGAGAAAGATCTGTCTAATGTATATATTGACGGTAATGGTAAGATTTACGATCGGTTAAGTGACGGGACATATACCAGAAGGGAAGACAACCAGAATTTTGATTCGGCGGCTTTGGCCGCTGCCGGCGTGAGTGTGCAGGAAGGCGCCGCCAAGCTGATGGAGCTTGAGCACGCGGCGGGGCTTGCTACAAAAGATGTGGCTGCTGACGGCACAATTACGTATACGCCGGATGAGGGTGCGGTTACTGCCTATAAAAGCGCTATGAGAACAATGACCCTCTATGCACAGGATCCGGCGAATACAGCGGATCGGGCAGAGGTGGCTGCGGCATATGCCAATGGGACGATTGACACATTAAAGACCACTCTGAAAAATCAGGTGGATACTGCGCAGGCATATTTGGATCAGCACAAAAGGCTGGATGGCTCGTCCTTGACGCCGGATTCGGCAACGGCTATGATTACAAATGCCGCCCATATATTAGACGGCACAACCAATATTCCAATCAGTGCGGGCGCAACGCGTGTGGATGGGCAGGATGCGACGATAATACTCAATAATGCTTCTTATACATCCAGCAGCAATACGTTTACGATTAACGGCCTGACCATTAATGCATTGGCGCCAACCGGAACGGGAGCCGGTGATGAGCTTACGGTTACGGTTTCGACGAATACCCAGGGATTGTATGACAAAATCAAGGGATTTTTAAAGGAATACAATGCCCTGATCAATGAAATGACCAAACTCTATAATGCGGATGCGGCAAAAGGGATGGAGCCTTTGACCAATGAAGAAAAGGATGCCATGTCGGATTCCGAAATTGAGGAATGGGAAAAGAAAATTCAGGAATCTCTGCTTCGGAGAGACGACAGTTTAGAGAGTATTATGTATGGTATGACCAATTCCATGCTTAAATCCTATGAAATCAATGGCAAGCAGTATAGTTTGGCCAGCTTTGGGATTAAAACATTGGGCGTATTAAACGCGAAGGACAATGAGCATAACGCGTACCATATTGACGGAGACAGCGAAGACTCGACTGTATCCGGTAACCCGGATCAGCTTATGGCGGCCTTAGCGACGGATCCGGATGCCGTTGTGGAATTTATGAAGAAATTAACGGGCGGCTTATACGATACAATCAATGAAAAAATGAAGAGTACCAAGTTGAGTAGTTTCAATAAGGTATACAACGACAAACAGATGGCGAAGGAATACAGCGATTATACGACCACGATTCAAAAATGGGAGGATAAATTGGCTGATTTGGAAGATTCCTATTATAAAAAATTTGCGGCGATGGAATCTGCGCTTGCCACATTACAAAGCCAGCAGTCTTCGTTGGCTAGCTTACTGGGATAGCCAGATAAGGATTGTCATTAACAGGGAGGTTATCAAATGACAAATAACAACAGATATGCAGCATATGAAAAAAGCCGGATTATGACGGCATCACCTGCGGAGCTGACCTTAATGCTTTATGAAGGCGCGATTAAATTCTGCAATATTGCAATTGTAGCCGTTGAGAAAAATGAGATTGAAAAGGCGCATCACAATATTATAAAAGTAGAAGATATTATTACGGAGTTCCAGGCGACATTAAACCACAAATATCCGGTTGCAAAGGAATTTGACAATGTGTATACATATCTGCAGCAGCGATTGACAGAAGCCAATATAAAAAAAGATAAAAGTATTTTAGAAGAGGTTTTAGTACATCTTCGAACCATGCGCGATACATGGAAGGAAGTTATGCGAAAAGCAGGCTCCAATCCAAAGGCGCATATTTCCTGATAGTTTAAGAGAGGACAGATAGGATGGATAAAAATTACATTGAAATTATGGTGCAGAGCCTGAAGAAAAAATCTGCCGTATTGGATCAGCTGATTGAATTGAACAGACAGCAGCAGTTGTTTCTTCAGGATCCCAATCTGTCCCCGGAAGAATTTGAGAAAAATATGCAGAATAAATCCGGCCTGATAGATGAGTTAAATAGGATGGACGCCGGGTTTGAAGAGTTATTTGGGCGCGTCCGCGACGAATTGCATAATAATAAAGAGATGTATCGGGATGAGATTGCAAAAATGCAGGATTTCATCCGTCAGATTACGGATAAAAGCAACACGTTACAGACGCAGGAGGCCCGTAATAAAGATCAGGCGCAGAAAAAATTTGCAGACGTTCGCAAACAGGTGAAAGGCGTCCGCAACAGCCAAAAGGTAGTCAGGCAGTATTACCAGAATATGGCGGGGCAGGGAGCCAATACTTCCAGGTTTTTAGATAATAAAAAATAAATTTTTTAAAATTCGCTATAAAGTATCGGAGATATCGGCCGATATATAATACAAGTAAACAAGATAACAATTGTTACTTGATGACGCAAGTCAAAGTGGAGCGTACGGCCAGGCAGATGAGCGTCATGCAATTACAAAAATTACAAACAAGATTTGCAGCATGGACGCTGCAGTAAATTCAAGGAGGAAAACAATTATGGCAATGATAGTACAGCACAATCTTCA
>CAOJLW010000297.1 GCA_948438565.1 uncultured Lachnospiraceae bacterium
GGAGGCCTATATCCCCAAGGCCGGGGCTAAAATTATGAGTTTGCAGGATCCGCAGAAGAAAATGTCCAAATCGGATGAAAATGCCAACGCCACGATTTTGCTTTTGGACGACAGAGACAGCATTATCCGTAAATTCAAACGTGCGGTTACGGATTCCGGGTGTGAAATACGTTATAGCGAAGAAAAGCCTGGAATCAGCAATTTAATGGATATTTACAGCTGCATCACAGGTCTTGATTATGCGGCAATTGAAAGAGAATTTGACGGGAAAGGGTACGGGGATTTTAAGCTGGCTGTCGGCGAGGCTGTGGCCGATGAATTAAAGCCGCTCAGAGAACGCTATGAGGCTCTGCTGTCAGATAAAGCCTATCTGGACGCCATGATTCAAAAGAACGATGAAAAAGCGTCCTATCTGGCGTTAAAAACACTGCGTAAGGTACAGAAAAAAGTGGGTTTGACTCCTTGCATCCGTTAAACATGCCTTGACGAAAAAAATAAAATAAGCATAAAAAAAGTTGGAAAGGCACGAACAACATGGCCGTTTCATAGGATAGATTAAGTAAGTTTTTGAGGTGCGGACTTGAAAACTTTTTTATCCCCTCTCAATGCAACGGAAGAAAAGGAGTGCTTAAAACGCTATAAAGAGGGAGACGAGGAGGCAAAAAAGACTTTGGTGGAGCGGAATATGCGCCTGGTGGCCCATATTTCCAAGAAATATCAGAATGCGGAAGAAGATATGGAGGACTTGATCTCCATTGGGACGATTGGCTTAATTAAGGCGGTATCGACGTTTCAGGAAAACCATGGCAGTAAATTGGCGACCTATGCGGCGCGGTGCATTGAAAATGAGCTTCTGATGTATTTTCGTTCCAAAAAGAAGTGTTCCAGAGAGGTATCCCTCTACGAGCCAATCGGCACGGACAAAGAAGGGAACCAGATTCAATTGAGGGATATTGTAGAAGTGGACGAAAAGGACGTCGTCGAACAACTGGAATTAAAACGCCAGGTGGTAAAGCTTTACGAGCTGATTCAGAAAGTTCTGGACGAACGGGAGAAGGAAATCCTCCTGCTGCGGTATGGCCTGCGCAATAAAAGGCCGGTGACACAGCGTGAAATCGCCGAACAGATGCACATTTCCAGATCCTATGTTTCCCGGATTGAAAAAAAAGCCCTGGAGAAGCTGCGGGAGAGGTTTGAGCAGGGGTAGGCGGCGAAAGACAGAGAAGAGGCACGGAAAATGGGACAGAAGAATTCCCAGAGAACAAATCCAATTATCTGGTTTCGCATTGAACGGAAAAACAGTATTGATAAAAAAATTTAGCAAAACCTCTTTGAAAAAGATGGAAACCATGTTACAATGGTTCCGTCTTTTTATCTTTATATCTGGCAATTCTGCCATAAAATCCTTTTCATTTAGAATAGGAAGTGATTGTTATATATAGTATGGTGATGACCGCGGTTGCGCGCGGTTTGGAAATCGTGTGCATCCAGGTGGAGGCAGACGTCAGCAATGGTATGCCCTTATTTGAAATGGTGGGCGTACTTTCTTCGGAAGTCCGGGAGGCCAAAGAACGCGTACGTACGGCGTTGCATAACTGCGGGTATCGGATTCCTCCAAAAAGGATTACGATCAACCTGTCTCCAGCAGATATCAGAAAATCCGGTTCTGGGTGCGATCTGCCGATTGCCATAGCGGTTTTAGCGGCGTTGGGCGAAGTGGAGGCAAAAGCCTTGGAAGATACCCTGATTCTGGGAGAAATCAGTTTAAGCGGCAAGGTGCAGCCGGTGCATGGTATATTGCCGATTGTGGCCAAAGCAAAGGAGTGCGGTATGAAACGCTGTATCCTGCCGTTTTGTAACCGGATGGAGGCAAAACGGATTCCAGGGTTGCAAATCTGGGCAGTGGAGGATTTGCGGGAGCTTGTGGAATATTTGAACGGGAGGCCGTATCAGGAAAAGCCATCCATTAATATAGAAGAAACCGGTATTTGGGAATCAGAGCCGGATTTTGCAGAGATCAACGGTCAGGATGCATTAAAACGTGCCTGTGAAGTGGCAGTGGCCGGTATGCATAATTTTCTGATGATCGGCCCTCCGGGCAGCGGAAAGACAATGTTGGCAAAACGGATTCCCGGGATTCTGCCGCCTATGACGGCGCAGGAGCAGTTGGAGGTTTCTAAGATCTACAGTATCTGCGGCCTGTTGCCGAAAAACCAGGGATTGATTCAAAAACGCCCGTTTCGGAACCCGCATCATACCATTAGTCCAAACGGTCTGTCCGGCGGGGGAACCATACCGCAACCCGGGGAAATCAGCCTGGCGCATAGAGGGATTCTGTTTTTGGATGAGCTGCCGGAATACCGGAAATCCACGTTGGAAATTCTGCGGCAGCCGATGGAAGAAAGACAGATTACGCTGGTGCGTCAGTCCGGCGCATATCGCTATCCGTCCGATTTTATGCTGGTGGCGGCAATGAATCCTTGCAAATGCGGCTACTATCCGGATCGGACGCGCTGCAATTGCCGCGATGCGGATATTGCCCGTTATCTGGGCAGGATCAGTAAACCGCTGCTCGATCGGATTGATATCTGTATGGAGGCGCCGCTGATTCGTTATGATGAATTGGCGCAGAAAGGACGCGGGGAATCCTCCGCCGCAATCCGCAGCCGGGTGGCGGCGGCATTAGAGCGGCAGCAGGCTCGTTTTCAAGGGTGTGGATTTTTCTATAACAGCCAAATACCGTCAAAGGATATCGCCGTATATTGTGGTTTGGACGGAAGCCAGAAAAATTATATGAAAGAAATTTATGAGACGATGGGTTTGTCTGCCAGAGGCTATTATAAAATTTTAAAAACGGCCAGAACAATTGCCGATTTGGAAGATTGTGAAAAAATAGAGGACAGGCATTTGAAAGAAGCGGTATGTTAACGTGTGCAGGATCACAAATATTGGGAGTAAAGGATGGAAGAAAAACGGAAATACCAATACTGGTTGCGGTGTATTCCTAAGATCGGGAATAAAAAA
>CAOJLW010000298.1 GCA_948438565.1 uncultured Lachnospiraceae bacterium
AACGGAGACTGTTCCTCCAAAATTCGTATGACTTCCCCGGCTTTCATCCGTCACTCCTCCTTTCGATACCCCAAGGTATGCTGCACACAGGCCAGATCGTCTAAAATTTCCTCCCGCCGCACCCGAATGGCCTCACTGGACGGCTGGGCGGATAGACGTTCTAAAATAGCCTCATACTGTGCAGCCATATGCAACAGATATTGGCGCAAAACCTTGGGATCCTCATTGCGCCATACCTTTCCATAACGGCAGATCATTTGCCAATCCCGATCCGAATACCGGGCAAAATCTTCTCTTGCAGTATGTAGATCGACATGAAACATCGGGTAATATTTACCATCCTCAAACACGATACGCTCCCGATCGATCGCATATCCGCTTTGCAGCAGATAGGCGCGCACCTTTTCTATCTCGGACTGTGGCTGCAAAATCAACTCGTTGGCCGCGGCGACAACCGCTCGACCCTCTTTTAAAATATGAAGCGTCACGCCGCCGCCCATGCCGGCAATTAAAATCGCATCCGCTTCCCCGGGAACAAGGCCGGACACGCCGTCGGAAAGCCTTAAGGTTATGTATTCCTCGAGGCCGCAAGCGGTAATATGCCCCTTTGCGCGAAGCAGGGGACCCTTTCCAATATCCATGGCAAATGCACGGCAAATCCTCCCCGACTGTACCAGATCAATCGGGATATATCCATGGTCTGTCCCAATATCCGCCAGTACGGCTCCCTGTGATACCATACCGGCCAAACATGACAGCCTTTTTGAAAGCGTAATCATATTACTCCAAATAATCTTTTAACTTGCGGCTCCGGCTCGGATGGCGCAATTTCCGAAGCGCCTTTGCTTCAATCTGTCGGATACGTTCACGCGTGACGTTAAATTCCTTGCCTACTTCCTCTAAGGTTCGCGCGCGTCCGTCCTCTAAGCCAAAACGCAGCGTCAGCACCTTTTGCTCGCGTTCCGTCAATGTCCCAAGGACTTCCTGAAGCTGCTCTTTTAACAGGGTAAACGCCGCCGCGTCCGCTGGAACCGGAACATTGTCGTCCTGAATAAAATCGCCCAGATGACTGTCCTCTTCTTCTCCGATTGGGGTCTCCAAAGAAACCGGCTCCTGGGAAATTTTTAATATTTCACGGACACGGTCTACCGGCATATTCATTTCTTCCGCGATCTCTTCCGGAGAAGGCTCGCGCCCCAGCTCCTGCAAAAGCTGTCTGCTGACGCGAATTAATTTATTGATTGTCTCCACCATATGCACCGGAATCCGAATCGTCCGCGCCTGATCCGCAATCGCGCGCGTAATTGCCTGACGGATCCACCAGGTCGCGTATGTGGAAAATTTATACCCTTTGCGGTAATCAAACTTCTCTACAGCCTTAATCAGTCCCAGATTGCCTTCCTGAATCAGATCCAAAAACAGCATTCCACGTCCCACATAGCGTTTGGCAATGGATACCACGAGACGCAGATTCGCTTCAGCCAGACGCTTTTTGGCCGCCTGATCGCCAAGCTCCATGCGCTTGGCCAGATCGATTTCTTCTTCCGCGCTCAAAAGAGGCACTTTTCCGATTTCCTTTAAATACATACGCACCGGATCCTCAATGCTGACGCCGTCCGGAACGGAAAGATCAATTTTTTCAACCTTGATATCGTCCTCGTCATCCAGCAGAATATCTTCGTCGTCATCACTGATGCGGAGCACGTCAATATTATTGGATTCCAAACAATCTAAGATCTTTTCAAATTCATCCGCATTCAAATCCATATTCTGAAAAAAATCGCTGATTTCCTGATATTCCAAAATATTTTTCTTTTTCTTGGCAAATTCGACAAGTTCCCTCAATTTTTCATTGAGCCGTTCCACTCTGTTTGCCCGTTCCAAAACGGCAGCGTCCGCTTTTGAGTTTTTCGTGGATTTACTTTTCTTTTCTTCCATGTTTTCTTCCTCTCATAGTTCGTTACTATTTTGTCCTTATTCGATAGAAATATGCAATTTTTCCAGTTCTTCCAGCTTACGTTTGTCTGCGACAAGCTTTTGTAAACCGGACATATCCGTTGGCGCCAAATCGGAAAGACGGGCCTGAATACTGTTTTGCTTCATCCTGACCACCGTTTCCTTCAACGCTTTTTCCCTATCGGCCTTTGTCTCGATATGACGGATATGCGCGTTAAATAAAGACGCAATTTCCCTCTGATCCGCTTCATTTTCAAACATACTGACAATCTTCGCCGGGTTTGTCTCCCCGTCTGCCGCAAATTGCCGATACAGAGCGTCCGCAGCCTTTTGGTACAATTCTTCTGTAAAATCCTCCGGCAAAATATATTTGCCAATGACCGGAAATAGTCCCGGATCCTCCGCCAGCCATGTCAACAGCAGCTTCTGCGACTGCTTCATGCCGTCCTCTTTTTTCTTTTTTCCATGGATTCCGGATTTTAGCTTCGGCGGCGCAAACGTCCCCTGCGCGCCTATATGGAATACCAGCTTTTGGAATTGTTCAAACGCAATCTGATATTTCTTGGCAATGGCTTCCATATAATTATTGCGCTCCAATTCCTCGGCAAACCCCAAAAGCCTCCGCGCCACCTCATTAAAAAATGCCGTCTTACTCTCCGGATCACCAAAATCATAATCCTGCTCCAGTATACGGATTTCAAACAAAAAGCTGTTCTCCGCCCGATCGATCCGTTCCTGATATGCGTCCGCCCCTAACGCTTTGATAAATTCATCCGGATCCTTATAGGGACGCATATCCACAATTTTTGCGGCAAGGCCGGCCTCCTTTAAAAGCGGTATCGCCCGCAGCGCCGCCCGTACCCCTGCGCCGTCGCTGTCGTAGGTCAAATAGACTTCCTTGGCATAACGCTTTAACAGGCTTGCATGGCCGCTGGTCAATGAAGTCCCCAAAGAAGCCACCGCATTGTCAAAACCCGCCTGATGCAGCGCAATCACATCCATGTACCCCTCGCACAATAAAAGCTGCGGCTTTTTTGTCGTCCGGGCAAAATTAAGACCGTATAAG
>CAOJLW010000299.1 GCA_948438565.1 uncultured Lachnospiraceae bacterium
CGGCTTGACATTGTTATAAGAGTTCGCTATATTTGCCGCATAGGAAAAAAGAGGAAAGGCAGAGAAGGATCGTATGATTTTAAGCGTCAGCCGCAGGACGGATATCCCCCATTATTATGCAGATTGGTTTTTAGAAAGAATCAAGGAGGGGTATCTGTATGTCCGCAATCCAAGGAATGCGCATCAGATTAGTAAAATTATTTTATCTCCCGAGGCAGTGGACTGTATTGTTTTTTGGACGAAAAATCCGGAGCCGATACTTTCCAGGTTAGGGGCATTGGAGGCGTATCCGTATTATTTTCAATTTACCCTTACCGGGTATGGCAGGGATATGGAAGCGCATATTCCGCACAAGAAACAATACATGATACCGATTTTTCAAACACTGTCGCAAAAAATTGGCAAGGAAAAGGTGATATGGAGATACGATCCGATTTTTTTTACGGATCGGTACACACCGGCATATCATATTCGAGCTTTTCGACAGATTGCGGAAGCGTTATGCGGGTATACATTAAAATGCGTGATTAGTTTTGGCGATCTTTATTCGATCAATCAAAACAATATGAAGGCGTTCCATACGTTTTCGTTGGAGGAAGATCAGCTGTTCGATTTTGGGGGGCAAATTGCCCGGATAGCCGACTCTTATGGAATGCAGGCGGCAACTTGCGCGGAAACGGCGGATCTGTCCGAGTGTGGCATAGAACATAACAGCTGCATCGATCCATCTTTGATCGAGCGGATTATTGGGTGCAGGTTAAATGCGCGAAAGGATCCGCATCAAAGGCGGGAATGCGGCTGTATGGAAAGCGTCGACGTCGGAACGTATCATACGTGTAAAGGCGGATGCCGGTATTGTTATGCCAACGGCAGCCAGGACAGCGTTTTCAAGCATAGCAGCTGTTATGACGTCCATGCGCCGCTCTTATGCGGACGGGTGACAGAGCTCGATCAAATTACGGAAAGGAAAGCGCTGTCGTTTCGGGATAAACAGTTGACAATTTGGGATAGGAATCATTGACACCCTTTGTGCCGTCCGTTATACTCACCTCAGAGAAAGGAAGTATGAATTATGGATATCACAAAAACATTAGCGGAAGAATTGGGGATTCCCATGCGCCAGGTAAAAGCGGCGGTACAGTTGATTGATGAAGGAAATACGATTCCCTTTATCGCCCGTTACCGCAAGGAAGCGACCGGGGCGTTAAGCGACGAGACGTTACGGGAACTGTACGACAGGTTGAATTATCTGCGGAATTTGGAGGAGAAGAAACGTCAGGTCTTGGACAGTATAGAAGAGCAGGGCAAGCTGACGGAGGAGCTGCGGGCGCAGATTGTGGCGGCCAAGACGCTGGTCGTGGTGGACGATTTGTACCGTCCGTACCGTCCCAAGCGCAGGACGCGCGCTACAATTGCCAAGGAAAAAGGACTGGAGCCGCTTGCCAGTCTGATTGCTTTGCAGAGGATTACGCGGCCGCTGGAGCTGGAAGCGGAAGCGTTTCTGGATCCGGACAAAGAGGTGCATACGGTGCAGGAGGCTATCGAAGGGGCAAGGGATATTCTGGCGGAGCAGATTGCAGACGAGGCGGATTACCGCATCTATATTCGGGAGCTTACGATGAAGCGGGGAAGGATGGTTTCTGCGGCGAAAGATCCGGAAGCGGAGTCGGTATACGAGATGTACTATGCGTTTGACGAAGCTTTGCAAAAGCTGGCCGGACACCGTATCTTAGCCTTAAATCGCGGAGAAGCCGAAAAAGCGCTTTCCGTCAAGATAGAGGCTCCGGAAGAGGATATCATACGTTTTTTGGAGAAAAAAGTGATCCGTCGGGAAAATCCGTTTACTGCTCCGGTATTAACGGAGGCGGTTGCGGACAGCTATAAACGACTGATTGCCCCGGCGATTGAACGGGAGATCCGAAACGCTCTGACAGAAAAAGCCGAGGACGGCGCAATCAAGGTATTTGGCAGGAATTTAGAGCAGCTTTTGATGCAGCCGCCGATCGCCAACCGGACGACGCTTGGCTGGGATCCGGCGTTTCGTACCGGATGTAAGCTGGCGGTGGTGGATTCTACCGGAAAGGTCTTGGATACGGTCGTAATTTATCCGACGGCTCCGCAAAATAAAGTGGATGCGGCCAAAAAAGTATTAAAGGGATTGATTGAAAAGTACGGCATTACCTTAATTTCACTGGGGAATGGAACGGCTTCGCGGGAATCGGAAATGGTGATTGTGGAACTGCTCAAAGAGATACCGCAGACGGTGCAGTATGTGATTGTCAGTGAAGCGGGGGCGTCTGTCTATTCGGCCAGCAAGCTGGCCACGGAGGAGTTTCCCAATTTTGACGTCGGGCAGCGCAGCGCGGCTTCGATCGCCAGGCGTTTACAGGATCCGCTGGCGGAGTTGGTCAAAATCGATCCAAAATCCATTGGCGTAGGGCAGTATCAGCATGATATGAACCAGAAAAAATTGGGGGAGGCCTTGGGCGGCGTCGTGGAAGGCTGCGTCAATAAGGTTGGCGTGGATTTGAATACGGCGTCGGCGTCCTTGCTTTCGTATATTTCCGGGATCAGTAAGACGGTAGCCAAAAATGTTGTGGCGTACCGGGAAGAAAACGGACGTTTTACGACCCGCAGACAGTTGTTAAAAGTACCCAAATTAGGGCCGAAGGCCTATGAACAGTGCGCGGGGTTTTTACGGATTACGGACGGAAAAAATCCGTTGGACGCCACCAGCGTCCATCCGGAGAGTTATGAAGCTGCCGCACAGCTTTTGGAAGCGCTCGGGTTTACGGTAGAGGATTTAAAGGAAGGCCGGTTGAAAGGGATTTCCAAAAAGGCGTCCGATCCGAAAAAATTGGCGCAAACGCTTGGCATTGGAGAGCTGACGCTTGCGGATATTGTAAAAGAACTGGAAAAACCGGCGCGCGATCCAAGAGAGGATATGCCAAAGCCGATTTTGCGCAGCGACGT
>CAOJLW010000300.1 GCA_948438565.1 uncultured Lachnospiraceae bacterium
ATGCCGTTTCCTACAATTTTGAGTCCTAGCCAAAGCCAGGGGGGTAACCGCAGCCTCTCTTCTGCCTTCCGCTGCTAAGTGGCGGCCTGGCATCCAATCGGCAATTTAGGGAACCCATTAAAATCATGTAGGTTCAAAATAGTAGGGTATCGCACATTTCAGGAATTTCACGTAATCATGTACTTTAATATTTTGTACAGAAACATTATACCTTACTATGCCACATTTTTCAATCTAAAATACATAAAAAAATAAGGGAATCTGATACATGATTCCCTTATTTTTGAAATTTCAAACGAAACTTACAGTGATGCGGCTTCCTCTACAATTTTCTTTAATGCAGCTAAAGCTTCATCCGGAAGTTTATCATAGCCGTCTTTCTTAGTGGCAAAATCCTCTACCGCTTTTACACGGTTTTCCATAGCGCCCTTTAAGGCTGCCACATAATCTTTATCCTCTAAATTCGGCTTAAAGTCGCCGGTCTTGCCGGACCAATCGTACATAATCTCAATATCCTCAAATGGACCCCAAGCTTCAAAATGAGCTTTGCCTTCCACGATTGTCTCTAAGATTCCTAACGTATCCGCCGGTTTTACCTTAGCGCCCATGAAGTCGCCAGTGTTTACAATATAGCAGTCTACGTTCTTTTCTTCTACCAATTTCTTAAACTTCTCGTAGTCGTTCACCAGAGGATACGTCCTAAACGGGTTTGCATATGGCACGATACGAAGAGCATTTAAGTCTGTCCCTGCGGCTACACGCTCTGCGGTAGACGTCTTAGTAGCCAAGGTAGCGCCCATAACCGATGCAAGCGCAGATCCTTTTAATTTTACTACCGGTGGAATGCACGGATCCTTCATAATCCAGAAGATTGCATTCACCGGAGCGTCAATCTTATCCACACGGTTTGGCGACCACAGTTTAGACTTGATCGCACGTCCGTTTCCGTTACGGATATCTTCTGTAACTAACTGTACTTTGCCTTCGGAATCTAACGTAGCGGAACAGTTCTGAGCGGATAACAGGTATTGGTTGTCCGGGCATCCGGTTGGGTAATCCGCTGTCTTATCGAAATACGTCGGTTCTAACGCTACAGATGAACAAGTATCGGAATTGATAATAAACGCATCGTCATGCAATACGGTGATCGGATATTTGCCGCCGTGTTTTGCGTGTGTCAATGTAGATTTGCCGGATCCAGATAAACCGAATACAGAAGCAACATATTTGGAGCCGTCCGGCAATGTGTATTCTTTCTGTCCGCCATGGCAGGAAGCATATCCATTCCTGTTAGCAATCGCCCAAGCCATAGTCAGCGTGCCTTTCTTATGCTCGCCAAAATACCTCATACCCAGAATGCAGGCACAGTTTTCAGCTGTGTCAAAATAGCATAACGTCAACGGATCGCTTAAGCAGCTAAAGTCAACGTCCGGCCTCTCCTGCGGCGTCCACTGCGGATCGGAGAAAATGTAGATATCCGGCTCTTTGCCGTCGCCAACCGGTTTGGATTCTTTGTACATTTTTACATATTCATCGGACATATACTGGAAGTTCAACATCCAGTTATACATGATATTCTCTTCGCCTTCCGGAATCAGAAGATGAGCTTTTACCATAAATTCAGGATCAAGGCCTACGAATACTTCCGCATGGTACAACGTTTTCCAACGGGACTCATAAACTGCGTCCATTGCAACTTTGTCCAGCTTGGCTGCGTCTACGCCAGGCTCGCCTTTGATACGGCGCGCTGCGGCATAACGTCCGGTAACAGCGCCGTCATTGAACAAAAGAACTTTTGCATCTTTGTCCAGGCCAAATTCTTCTCCTCTATATACAGGCATATCGGTTACGATGGTCCCCGGTGAATTTTTTGCCAGTTCATATGCTTCTCTTAATGTACTTACCTTTACTACATTGTTGCCATAGAACGCCCCTTCGATAATGGAACGTGTTTTGGAAAAGCCTACTTTTCCAGCGCCAATTTCTTCAATTGGATAATACGCTTTTGTTGCCATGAAATTTTCCTCCTTAAACTTAAACTACTTAGTGTCTGTTATCTAAAGATCCTTAAAATCACACTACCTCTAACTATACACGATGTGATTTTTTTGTCAATCAATTTTTGGAAAATTTATAGAATTTTCACAGTGAACAAATAGTCGAACCAAAGCAACGACGGCACGCCAAAACTGGCGCAGCCTGACTGCCCTCTATGCTACCAATCGCGCTCGCTGATCGCGTCTTCCACATCCAAATCAATATCAAACCACCGCAGAATATATGCCACAGTTTCCCCGATGCTGTCCCTCGCAACCGTTTCGATCTCACTGTCATGCTCTTCAAACTCTTCCTGCAAATCATTGATAGCTAACGTCATCTGATCAAATCTTCTCCGTATCTTTTCTAAATCCCGTTCCCCAGTCTCTAAAAAAACAATCACATCCAGCGCCAAAGCCTTGATCTTATCCACCAGAAAATCCGGAAAATATCCATCCTGATACATCCATTCCAGCAGCTTATAATCTGCGTCAAATTTTTTCATATTCACCTAAGCCTTTCTCTATTCCCTAATAAAAAAAGCATAAAGCTTTTGTCATCCCATCCACTTTATACTTTTATTTTGCGGGTTATTCGGTTTTCTTATTTGACCATATAGCGGTTTAAGAAATCTTTTGTAATTGTTCACTGTGCTCCGCTACCACTCTTTTTAACACAGCAACATCCTGTTTGAGCTCTTCATAGGTTTCTACGCTCTCCTGATACCTGGTAAAAGTCGATGTATAACAGGATTCTATCGTGTTCAATCGCGGTAAAATCACATTTTCCTGTGTTAATTCAATCTTTTTCACCCTGTCTTTCACTTCTCGTAAATCGTCTTTGACTCCCTGTAGATCGTCTTTGACTCCTTGCAGGTCGTCTTTGACTCCTTGCAGGTCGTCTTTGACTCCTTGCAGGTCGTCTTTGACTC
>CAOJLW010000301.1 GCA_948438565.1 uncultured Lachnospiraceae bacterium
GATCCAGTTGTCTGATATCGACGGACTCTATACCGACGATCCCCATAACAATCCGGATGCAGTGCTGATTCGTGACGTTTATGCCATAGATGAGAAGCATTTTTTTATGGCCAAGGAGTCGACCGGAAGCGATGTGGGAACCGGGGGTATGGCGACGAAGCTGACTGCGGCAAGGATTGCTACAAAGTCCGGCGCGGATATGATTATTGCAAACGCCCGGGATATGGGGATTTTGCACCGGATTTTTGAGGGGGGTTTTACCGGGACGGTTTTTTATGCCAATTATGACGAGGATTTTTATATCAGTGATTTTATTGAGGAGGCGTTATAACCTATGAATCAGGCGAAGATAGATCGGATCAATGCATTATATCGTAAGTCCAAGGCGGAGGGATTGACGGCTCAGGAAAAAGAAGAGCAGGCGATTCTCAGGCAGGAGTTTGTGGCCAATGTCAGGAACAATGTCAAAGCGCAGCTTGACAATATCGATATCAAAAACCCTGACGGCTCAATTTACAATCTGGGTGAAACATATGGAAACAAAACCGCAAATTAGGAGAAAACACATCGAAGGGCGAAACGCTATGCCAAAAGAGGACGCCATGAAGCGACAGGCTCAAATTTGCCGGATGTTACAGAGATATTTTACGGGATATATGGAGAAGGCCAGACGGTTTGGCATTTTTGGATATTATCCGCTAGGAAGCGAGGTATCCTTGTTACCGTTGTATGAGTGGCTCCTGACGCGCCAGATTCCGCTGGCTTTTCCAAGGGTCTCCGGCAATGAGATGGAATTTTACCGCGTGGTTTCGATGGGGGATTTTGAGGAAGGGGCGTTTCATGTGATGGAGCCGCTTTTGCATTGTCAAAGAGCCGCCTGGGACAGGGCGTATACCTTGACGCCGGGCAGCGTTTTTGACCGTGCAGGAAACCGCATCGGATATGGAAAGGGGTATTACGATCGGTATTTTAGCGCGCATCCGATGCTTTTGCGCGTCGGGATTGCCTATGAACGGCAGATCGAAGAGAAGATCCCGGCAGAGAGGATGGATGTTCGTATGCATACTTTGGTAACGGAAGCGGGAGTGTGTAAATTTGAGGATAGGCAAACTATGCAGGAGGGAAACAGGAATGGAATTATTGGAGATTTGTAAACAGGCACAAGAAGTAAAACAGCAGATAGCCGCGCTTTCCACCAGTCAAAAAAATGATGCGCTTTTCGCCGTTGCGGATCATTTCATGGCGCAACGGGAAAGTCTGATTGCCGCCAATGCAATCGACTTGGAAAATGGCAGAAACAACCGGATGCCGGAAGGACTTTTGGATCGTCTGCTGTTATCGGAAGAGCGGATTATGCAGATGGCGGAGGGGTTGCGGCAGGTGGCTGCGCTCGAGGATCCGATTGGAGAAGTCCTTTCCATGAAAAGACGTCCAAACGGACTGATGATTGGACAAAAACGCGTGCCGCTTGGCGTGATTGGCATTATCTATGAATCCCGTCCGAATGTGACGGCCGACGCGTTTGGACTCTGCTTTAAGACGGGCAATACGGTTATTTTGCGCGGCGGCAGGGACGCCATACATTCTAACCAAGCCATTGTATCTTGTATCCGGGAAGCGCTGGACGCGCAGGGATTGCCCGGGGAAGCGATTTCTCTGATTACCGATACCAGTCATGAGACGGCGCGGGAATTTATGCATATGAACGGATATGTCGACGTCCTGATCCCAAGGGGCGGCGCGGGACTGATTCGTACGGTGGTGGAGAACGCTACGATCCCGGTGATTGAAACAGGAACCGGCAATTGTCATATCTATGTGGACGAAAGCGCGGATTTGGATATGGCGCTTGCGATTATTTTTAACGCCAAGACGCAGCGGATTGGCGTCTGCAATGCCTGCGAATCTCTGCTCATCCATGAGAGCTTGCTGGAACGCTTGATTCCTGCGCTCGAGGGACGGCTGCGGGAAAAAAATGTGGAAATCTGCGCAGACGAGGCTATCCGGAAAGCCGGCGGGGATCAGACGACGATCGTTTTCGCAACCGAAGAGGATTGGGGCAGGGAGTATCTGGATTATCGGATTTCGGCAAAATCGGTCGCTTCTGTAGAAGAGGCAATCGCGCATATTAACCGGTATAATACGGGGCATTCAGAAGCAATTATTACCGACAGCTATGCCAATGCCGAGAAATTTTTAAATGAAGTAGACGCGGCGGCGGTTTACGTCAACGCGAGCACCCGTTTTACCGATGGGTTTGAATTTGGATTTGGCGCGGAAATCGGTATTAGCACGCAAAAGCTCCATGCCAGAGGGCCGATGGGTTTGGAAGCTTTGACCAGTACGAAGTATATTATTTATGGAAACGGACAGATACGTCCATAGTCCGGTAAAACAGGATACGACGCAAAATAGCTGTAACAGGAAAGGGATGAACATGGTTATGGACAATCAAATATTTGACAACACAGGTTTGGCGCAGGCGCCGCCCCAGGAAGAGCCGGCGCGCCAGTATTATTTTATAGAAATGGCAAAGGCTTGCCTAAAGCAGCTTACGGCTCAAAAGGGAAGTCCCCTGACGTTTCATGTGTCTACGTTTGGCTGTCAGATGAATGCCAGGGATTCAGAAAAACTGGTGGGGATTCTGAAAGAAATCGGCTATCAAAACGAGGCGACTGAGGAAGCCGATTTTGTGATCTATAATACCTGTACCGTGCGGGAAAATGCCAATAACAAGGTCTATGGACGGCTGGGGTATCTGCATGGTTTCCGTAAAAAAAATCCCTATATGATGATTGCTCTTTGCGGCTGTATGATGCAGGAGCCGAACGTGGTGGAAAAGATAAAAAAAAGCTACCGCTTTGTAGATTTGATTTTTGGGACGCATAACCTCTATCAATTTGCCGAGCTTTTGACGACTGCTCTTAAAAACCGTTTTTTTGGGCAGGATCG
>CAOJLW010000302.1 GCA_948438565.1 uncultured Lachnospiraceae bacterium
AAGGAAGAGGACAGGAATTCTATTTTAAAAGGATTAATGGCTTTAAAAGATCAGTTGTATGATGAGGCCAATGCGGATCATGCGGGCAGGACTTTGTTTACCGGATATCGGACCAATTCCAGCCTGACATTTTTGGAGCATGAGTCCGACACTTCCTATCAAATAACGCAGGGTTTTAGTTATAAAGATATTGCAGAATTTACGTATTACAACGGTTCTGTTGAAGTTCCGACGACGCCGGGGGAAGTTCAGGCGACGGATACCATACCGGCGATTGGAAAAGAAGCGTATGATCGGATCCGCCTGGCTTATGACAGTTTGGATGAAATCAAAGGCTTGAGCTATCGTTTTGGCAATACGACCGTTACATTTCAGGATGGTCAGCCGGACGCAAACGGCAATCTGGTCTATACGGGTCAGGATGACGCAGGGACGCCGGTGGCCGGCGCAACCTTGACCGTGTACGAATCCGAAGACGACTGGGCGGCAGCCAACGGCGGGAAAAAAGTGGTTCCGGACGGTGAAATGGTATTGATTAAAAGCTCCGGCGATTTGGTTCTCGGAAAACAAATCAGCAATAACTTAAAATCCAATAAAGCAACGCTCCAGGTGGACTACCAAAAGACAGGATTTAGCAAAGGAGAGCTGCGTCCGGAATACTATTACAATTGTACGGATGTTACCGATCAGGCAAATCCAATTAAATATACCAAGTTTGACGCCGACGGTAAGAAAATTTATGAGGATATCAATTATACCGTTGCGATGAATCAGACGATGAAGATTAACCTACAGGCAGACGAACTGTTTGACATGAGTATTTATCAGGATGTGGTGGAACTTTTGGATGCGGTGCAGTCGGCCATCAATGCGCACGATAAAGTAGCCGCTATCGAAGCAATGCAGGGGGAAGCGCAGTATGCGGGCAGTCAAAAGGAGCTTGCACAATGGCTGGAGGCGGCCAAGAAAGAAGCCGATTATGCGGACAGCCGGATGGGAAGCCTGTACAGCGCCGGCATTGGCAAGTTTGAAAAGTATATGGATACGCTCAATATTGCTTATACGGAAATCGGCGCAAGGGGCGATCAGCTCCAGATGACGGAGACGCGGATGAGTAACCAGCAGCTTACGATAGACGACTTAAGATCCAGTAATGAGGACAAAGAATTGTCCGACATTATTATAGAATATACGGCGGCTTATAATGCATATCAGGCATCCCTTTTGGCCGCCGGTAAGATAGAAAAGCAGACGTTGCTTAATTATATTTAAAGCGGGGATAAATCATGAGGACAAATACAAGGCTGTTTGGCGAGATTGAAATTGAAGATGCAAAAATTATCACAATAGAACGCGGAATTATCGGTTTTCCCGATTTAAAGCATTTTACCTTGATTTTTGATGCAGAACGCGGGCAGAAGGCTTCGATTATGTGGCTGCAATCTATGGATGACGGGGATGTTGCCATACCGGTTATGGTTCCAACGGATTTGCTTCCTGAATACCGGCCTACCGTCAATGATGAATTGCTGGAGCCGCTAGGCGCATTAACGCCGGACAATACGTATATCCTGGTGACCGTCAGGGTTCCCGAATGCATGGAAGATATTTCCGTAAACCTTAAAGCGCCAATTATCGTCAATATGGATACCAATAAAGGGAGCCAGTTGATTGTAGAGGATGATTATGAAGTCAGATACAATATCTACGGATTGATTGGAGAAGGAAAAGAGAGGGCAGGTGAATAGGGATGCTGGCATTGACCAGGAGAAAAGGGGAAGCCCTTGTACTCAATAATAATATCGAGGTGACGATCTTGGAGATTCGCGGCGATCAGGTGAAAATCGGCATTTCAGCGCCAAAAGAAGTCCCGGTTTACCGCAAAGAGGTGTACCTTCAGATAGAGAATGAGAATAAAGCGGCCATTCATCCTGAAGGAGTGGAGGCGCTGAAAAATTTATTCTAAGCTTTTTGACGAAGCCGGCCGATATATATAAAAGAAAATTGGGTGTATTTCACAAAAATCACAGGGAGGTGGTTGACATGGCAGTGGAAGCAATTATCAATCCGCAAAAGGCATATCAGGGAAGTGTGCCAAAAAAGGATGCGCCGCGTAAAAGTGAACGCAAAACCGTTAATCCAAAGGTTGCGGAAGCGCCTCCTACAAAGGTGAGGGAGAAGGCGGCGTTGGATGATGCACAGGATATGGAAGATATAGCCGATACGAGGAGAGCTGCTTCAGTAACAGACGCCGTAAAAAATGCGGAAGGGAATCCGGGTATGGAAGCATTGCGGAAAGCGATTGAAGAGATAAACCGCAATGCCAAGAATTCAGAAGTTGTTTTTGGAATGCATGACGCGACGAACCGCGTCACGATTAAAATTGTAGATAAAGAGTCCAAAGAAGTCCTGAAAGAATATCCGCCGGAGAAAACGCTGGATATGATTGCAAAGGTGTGGGAGATAGCGGGGCTGATGGTAGATGCAAAAGGATAGGAGGAAATTATTATGCCAATTAGAATTACAGGTTTAAACTCAGGTCTGGATACGGAAGCTCTCGTTTCGGAGCTGGTATCCGCATATAGGACAAAAAGCCAAAAGTATGTAAAAGCACAGAAGAAATTAGCATGGAAACAGAACGCCTGGGCGGCATTAAATACCAAGGTGACCAATTTTTATAGCAGCATTACCAATTTAAAATACTCATCCGCCTATAATTTAAAGTCGGCCAGTATTTCAGATACGACAAAAGCGTCCGTATCGGCGTCTTCATCGGCTGTAAGTGGAAGCTATACCTTAAAAATTTCACAGACGGCTAAAACGGGATATTTGACGGGCGCTGAGCTTGGCAGTTCTATTTCGGGAAAAAGCACGCTCTCAAGCCTTGGCTATTCCAATGGGCCGGGTACGATAACGGTTACGGCCAGTGGAAAAACGACG
>CAOJLW010000303.1 GCA_948438565.1 uncultured Lachnospiraceae bacterium
CAAAATCTTTTTTAGGGCGTGATAGACCTCCGCGCCCATACGCAAAGCTTCCCGAAAGGAATCCGCTCCGATTGGCATAATCATAAACTCCTGAAAATCCACCGTATTTTTGGCGTGCTTGCCGCCGTTTAGAATATTCATCATCGGAACCGGCAGCATATGCGCGTCTGTTCCGCCCAAATACTGGTATAACGGCATATGCAAAGCATTGGCCGACGCTTTGGCCACGGCCATGGATACGCCGAGCGTCGCATTGGCGCCCAGACGTTTTTTATTCTCCGTACCGTCCAGATCAATCAGCCTGGCGTCAATATTTTTCTGCTGCAAGGCATTTCTGCCGTTTAGCTCTTTGGCAATTTTTTCGTTGATATGAGAAACCGCTTTTTTTACGCCTGCTCCTCCATAACGCTTATCCCCGTCCCGAAGCTCCACTGCCTCGAAACGCCCGGTAGAGGCTCCCGACGGAACGGCGGCCCTGCCCATATAGATCCGCCTGTCCTCATGGTTTTTGACAACGACCTCTGCTTCCACCGTCGGATTCCCCCTTGAATCCATAATTTCCCGTCCGCGGATTTTCATAATTTCCAGGTATGCTTTCATATTTCAGGCTCCTTACATTTATTTTTGCCTTTAATATTTCCTGGAAAACCGCAAACTATGCATCTAAATAAGATAAATACCGGTTTTTATTCTGCTCTAAAAACGCCTCGTGGGCATATAATTTTTCCTGCTGCCTCGGCGTCCGCTCCGGCAGCCTTAACAGGGCGTCGTACGCCTTCTGTTTATTTTGATACTGCATCAAAAAAATCTTTCTGTCGTATTCCGCCACTACCTTTTGCCTGCGGGTTTCGTCCATTTGTCCTTGTAAAATATGCCAGACCACCTCCGCCAAAGCGCGGGCGTCCTCTAACGGATCAAAAATATGCACAAACGAGATCCCACAGATATAGGCATAATTCTCCAGACTGACGTCGTACTGAATCCCCAGGCGTTCCGATAAAAACCGCAGCGCGTCACAAAAGCTCCAATGGCTCAGACGATTGTCCGCATACTTTTTCAATAAATCCTCGTCCTGCCTGCCAAACGAAGCGTAGAGCTTTGGCTGGTACGTTTCATGGCAACGGAGCAAATCGCCAAACATTTCGTCTATCGGTTTCCCATAGAGCCGCAGCATTTTCTGACTATAGCCAATGCGCTCCAACTGCTCCTGCCAAAGCTCTTGTTCTTTGTCATACCGAATCAAGGCGTCATAGCTCCCAATCTCCTGTCCTCCTTTCCGGTAACTGACTCCGATGGCAATCGGCAAGTTATGACGGCTGACCACTTCATTGCAGAATTCCAAATCATAATAGGCCACTACCGTATCGCCGGCCGCATCTGCAATCTCCCATCTATCCTCCATTGCATTCTAACCTTTCTTCTCATGTACTTCTTACCCCGTTACTGTATCGACATGACGGTACACAGTCCGTTTTCCGCTATTTCATATTCGAGGGAAATCGGATCGCCGACCGCATATTTTACAATCTCCACCAAAATCGCATCGGCCACATTGACGTCAAAAATCTCCTCCGACTGCTCCAAACAGAGATAATAATGCGTATTCCCTTCTACCACGACAGGCGCTATGGATGCGATTTTGCCCCGCGCTTTTTCAAATATGCCTTCCGTTTCGCTTTTGGTAATCCCATTTGTCGTCAAAAGCCGCACATATGCTTTTTCACATTCTGAAACCGTATCGCCAATCGCAACCCACTGATACTTCTGCACATTGACCATTGCATATTTTTTAACCAATCCGGCTCCGTCCTTTAACGCCATAAAATACGTCGGTTCACCGGAAATATTGAGCAGCAGCGGAAACGTCGCCTGATACCCCAGGTTTTGCACCTGACCTTCCGCAGAGGACATCGCCGAATCCTCGATCGCGCCTTCAATGGTATAAAATTTCGTCTCCATCGTCCTTTGGTTCATCAACACAAATCCAACGTTTGACTGGTCGCCGCTGACAGAAGTGACGCCGGTATAAACCCATACGTCATCCTTTAACGCAATGTAATTGTAACCGTTCGTCGTCTGCAAGCAGTCCTTCTGCCCTAAAATACTGTTAAAATAACCATGCTTTAACGTCCCGTGATAATTATACAATCCGGTCAGCAGCTCCGCAGAATAGACTTTGTCCACCCAGGTTGGCACATCTTCCACATCGTATTCTTCGCATTCTCCGGTAATCGCATTGCAAAGCACCGCCTTTCCAACCGTTTGACCGCCAAACAGACCGATATTAAACTTTTTCACCGGGCAGACCCAATACGGCGTACCCTCGTCGTCAATTTCAAAGAAAATTTGATCGTCAAAAATATACGTCGGATAATGGAACCGCAAATGCCGGTAAATATTCCGGTTAAAATATTCCGATTTGGAATAGCGGATACCGGAAGTCAGCTTAACGCACTCTGTATTCTGCGTCGCCATATCGATCCGGATATAGGCCGGAATCCCCTGCTTTTGATTGGTCAGCCATTTAATCGCACTGGCATAGACAAGCGGCGCGACGCGCACTGGAGTATCCTGATAGTTAATCTGCGTATACTCGCCTCCCACTTCAAACTGCGACACCATATCGACCATGCTGCCCATTTTACGGTTCCCTAAAAGTTCCGCAGAATTTTTATCCAAAAGCGGAATCGTCGTATAACTGACCTCTTTAATATCCTTTGTAAAATCACTGTTTTCCACCGTTAAAAGCTTTTGGTATTTGGACGCGTTTACAATGGGTGAAGATAAAATGCTGCCCACAATAAAGATCAGACCAAACGCCACAAATGCCGCAATACCCGCTTTGGCAAGCTTGAGCTGTCCAAACAGATCCTTGATATTGGGTTGTTTGCCATACGCTTTATAATCTTTCCCCG
>CAOJLW010000304.1 GCA_948438565.1 uncultured Lachnospiraceae bacterium
TATGGAATTTTCGATTAAGTCGGTAATGTCGTGCGCGGCCGCCGCGCTTTTGTTGGCCAGGCTTTGCACTTATTACGCTACGACGGCAAAGCCATTGCCTGCGATGCCGGCGCGGGCAGCTTCTACAGAAGCGTTTAACGCCAGAATATTGGTCTGGAAAGAAATATCCTCAATGGTTTTGATAATGCCGCCAATTTGTATCGAGGATTGTGAAATCGCTTCTATGGCAGCCGTTAAGCTCTGCATTTTCTGGTCGCAAAGCTGTAGCTGCGTGGTGGCGTCTAAGGAAGAGCGGCGGGCGTTGGCTGAATCTTCCGATGTCGAATCCACCTGTTCGGATAGTTCCTGGATATTGGAAGAAAGCTGCTGCAGCGCGGAGGACTGTTCTTCCGTGCCGGCCGATAAGGACTGGGCTTCATCGGCCATTTGCTGCGATTGCGCCGACACCTGCCAGGCGGTTTCGTTGATCTGGCTGAGGGCCATATTGAAAGAATCCAGGATCCCGCGCATGGCGTTTTGGATTGGCAGGAATTCTCCCAGGTAGTCGTTGCCGACGGATAAATTCATATTCCCCTCCGCCATCTGTGAAAGCTGGGAGTCAATATCGGCTATGTATTTGGTCAATTCCCGTTTGGTGGTATGGATGGATTCCACCAGCATACCGATTTCCGAGGTATTAGACTGTAATGGGAAATTGGTGGACAGGTTTCCGCGTGAGATTTCCTGCATCTGATCCCGGATGGCAATGACCGGACGTAAAACCCGCATCCTGATAAAGAGCATATTTAAAAGCTGTATCACGGCGACAAACGCCAACGCCAGACACATGGTGAATTTTATAAAATCGGTGGATTTGGAAAGCGTAGCAATCCGGCTGGCGCTTCGTTTGTCCAGCGCAGACAGGAAATTCTCTTTGAGAACGTTAATCTGTGCGATAGAATCGCTGTATTCCTCTCCGTAGACATAGTCAATCGCTTCTTGTATTTTTCCGTTTTGTACATTTTCCATGGCGTTTTCTTCCAGAGGAACCAGATTGTTGGAAAGAGCGGACATATCGTCAATCATACTCTGTTCGTCTTTGGTAATGCCGATGTCCTGTAAAGCGGCGACGCCAAGATCCCGATTTTTTAAGTTGTTGATTTCATTCCAATAGTTGTCGTAATGCTCTTGGCTGCCGGTAGCGGCGAATGCCCGCACTTCATTGGTCAAATAGGAAGATCCGTTCATAAAGCGGTTCGCATTATAGGTGAGCTGGAATCGTTCTTCGTTTGCTTCTTCAAGCTGGCGGTTGATTTTGCCGTAGGATAGAAGCGACAGCGCTAAAAACAGCAAAGCCAAAATTGAGATCCCATTTAGAATTAAGGTTAACAGGGATTGGTTCATTGATTTTTTCATGTGTAGTTCTCCTTTTTATATAGCTGGTGCATTTATCAATAGTTTACATAATCTTTGGCAAAATAGCAACACTATGGACAGAAAAAAATAGTCCATATGGGTTAGAACTGCGGCTTGAAATTTCTGGTGACATTTGTTATAATAGGAAAAGCATTTTGTATTTTACGAAAAGAAAGGGTACCGATATGGCATTATTAGAGAATTGGCAGAAAATTGCCTATAATGAAAAAGAGGATAAACAGAAATTACAAAAGTTCTGGCAGCGATATTTTCTTTTGGAGCAAGGCGTATATGAAAAGCTGTTATCCAATCCGGACGAAAAAGTAGAAGGAACGGTCAAGGAGCTGGCTGAGAAATACGATTTGAGCATTATGGACATGACAGGCTTTTTGGACGGAATCAACGACAGCCTGGTTTGCCCGAATCCCATTGAGACAATGGAAGAAGATACCAAGGTAAGCCTTGTGTTTGATAAAGAAAAATTATACAAAAATATGGTCGATGCAAAAGCGGACTGGCTCTATGAGCTGCCGATGTGGGACGATATTTTTGACGGAGAGACCAAGAAACGCCTGTATCTGGAACAGAAAAAATCCGGCACGGTAATTGTCGGCAGAAAAATTGGCCGCAATGAGCCTTGTCCGTGCGGCAGCGGCAAAAAATACAAATACTGCTGCGGGAGATAGAAGGCGCATTGATAGGCGCTTTACATTTTGGCAAGCTTGTACTATGATAAAGGAAATAGAGCAAAACACGTAGAAGAGAGGAGTAGGCTGTCAGTTCCGCAGCAGAGAGGGATGCCTTCCGGAGATGGAATGTGCTGTAAGCATCTTTACGGACAGCAGTTGAACACTAACTCTGAGTGGCCCCAATCCGGCCCGGCGACGCCGTTATCGTCAAATGAAGTCATTCTCTGATGGTGATCCAAACGATCCGGGGGATGAGAATTTGGGTGGAACCACGGTATATTATGTCGTCCCTGATGCATGGTAAGGTGTATCAGGGACGATTTTTTTTATAAGCGCCGATGGCGCTTGTTCGGCAACGACCGAAACGGAGTGTAGAGGATGCGCACTGCGCGCAAAAGGAAAAGTATTATGAATGGAAAAATAGAAAAGGAGTAGAAAACGATGAAAATTACATTAAAAGACGGAACGGTCAAAGAATACGGAGAAGCAAAATCCGTATATGAAATTGCAAAAGATATCAGCGAAGGGTTGGCCAGGATGGCCTGCGCAGGGGAACTAAACGGGAAAATCGTCGATCTGCGCACAATGGTTTTAGATGACGCCGAATTAAATATTGTTACGGCCAATGATCCGGAAGGTTTAACGGTAATCCGCCATACGGCGTCCCATATTTTGGCGGAAGCGGTAAAACGGCTGTTTCCGGATGCAAAGGTGACGATTGGGCCGGCGATTGCGGACGGGTTTTATTATGATTTTGACAACGAGCCGTTTTCCAGGGAGGATTTGGATCGGCTTGAGGCCGAGATGAAGAAAATTATCAAA
>CAOJLW010000305.1 GCA_948438565.1 uncultured Lachnospiraceae bacterium
CGGGCCTTTACCCTATTGGAATCAAGATTTTGAACTTGTTTCGCAATTACCTATTGTCAAGAATATGCTTTGAGTATAAAGAACCATCCTAAAATGTACTTGAAAAAGCCTGTGAACAATTTGCGAATTTATCCAAACACCACCCGAAACCGGATCGTTTTTTTATCTGGACTTTTAACGGTTATTTTGCCCCCGTGGACTTCTACAATCGCCTGCGCGATCGACAGACCGATTCCCATCCCGCCTGTCTGCGATGATCGGGAAGCGTCCGGCCTGTAAAACCGATCAAACAGATGTTGAATATCCGACAATTCTCCTAGATCGCAGGCATTCGACACTTCCAGACAGGCTTTGTTGTGTTTTCGGTAAACCTCTAAATGAATCCAACCGTTTTCCACCGAATATTTCATAGCGTTATCCAATAAAATCGAAACCAATTGACGTATGGATAAAGGATCTCCGTATAGCGTCACCTGTTCTTCAATTGCCTGTGTGAACTGTTTTTCGTTTGCCTCCGCTAAGCCAACAAACGGTTCCGCTGTTTCCCACACCGCGTCACTGAAAGAAAAATGCATCTTTTCGGGAAACGGCGCTTCTTCATCGAGACGTGAAAGCATAACCAAACTTTCTACCAGTTTCCCCAATCGCATCGTCTGCTTTTGAATATTTTGTATCCATTCGTTTTCTCCATATTCCATTGCAATCACATCCGCGCTTGTCGCAATTGACGTAAGCGGCGTTTTAATTTCGTGACTGGCGTCTGTGATAAAACGCTTTTGGCGTTCTATATTTTTGGCATACGGACGTATGGCGTATTTTGAAAAAAATACCACAAGCGCAAAGACAACGGATAAGCTTGCAAACGCCACAACACAGGAAATCAAAAACAACGTTTTCATAAACTGCTGTTCCATAGCCGAATTTAGAAAAATCACAGTATTGCCGTTCTCATTTTGAAAAACCTGATAACGGTAGGTTTTATAGTACCCCTTTAATCTGCGTTTGCTAAGGACAGCCTTGCCATATAGTATAGCTTCTTCCTCAGAAATCGAAGCAATATGATCCGTAAAAACAGAATACGGCGTCCGTTCCAAATCACAAAAAACCACAAAAAAACGGGTCGTAAATTCCGCTTCCGGCGCAGGCATATCCGGCGCGCCAGGCATCGGCCTTCCTTTTTTTGGCTCAGGCTCCCCTGCGATTCCTCCAAAATGTAAAATGTTTTCTATCTTATGATCCTGACGGCCTGTGGTAATCGAATAGTTCCACAGATTAATCACCGCCATTAAAATCAACATAACGGCAAAAAACGCGGCCATTGCAGACAAAATAAAACGCCAACGCATTTTTTTTAACATAATCTTTCCTCCAGGGAATAACCGGCGCCACGCACCGTTTTAATTTCCAGGCTCGACGACAATTCTTTTAATTTTTTCCGTAAAAACCCAATATAGGTCCAGACCACATCGCTCTCCGTCTTGGTGTCATTTCCCCAAATTTTTGACATCAAATGTTCCGTGGAAAATACAAATCGCGGATGATGCATAAACAATTCCATAAGCTGATATTCTTTATTGTTGAGCCGAAGCTTTCGATCCTCTACCGAAAGTTCATAGCGATTGCAATCCAAAGTCGTATTGCCCAACGTCAAAACCGCCTCCGTATAAGAAAGGCTGCGTCGGGAAAGCGCGCGTACCCTGGCTATCAATTCACTGGCGGCAAACGGCTTGGGTAAATAGTCGTCTGCTCCTGCGTCTAAACCCAAGACCCGATCGGTAATCTCCGATTTGGCAGTTAAAAGCATTACTGGAACCGTTATTTTTCGTTCCCTTATCTGTATCAACACATCCAGTCCACTGATTTTAGGCATCATAATATCCAATACAACCACATCATAACTGTTATTTAAAATATAATCCAACGCATCCCTGCCATTATGAACAATATCCGTGGAAAACCTGTTTTTTTCCAACAGCAGCTTTAACGCCCTTGCAATTTCCACTTCATCTTCGGCAATCAATACTCGCATATCATACTCCTCTTTACAAAATTAATTGTTTCTTTCATACATACCCTCAGCAGACAAAGGGATACACGATTCTGCCGCGCAACTATCGCTTGGCGTTTAACGTTCCCCGGCATAAATGCAGTCATCCGCCAAAATTTAGCTCTTGAAGCGCATATCCTTTTATCTGCTGAGGGTATTTTATACTATTTTAACAATATACCATACATTTTGATATCCGAATAGTGATCCCCTTCATTCTGACAAAAAACAATTGTTGTGTAACCTTTTAAAACCCTTCCTTTTAGGGGTAAATTATGATATAATAAGTATCTAAGACTGTTATCTAACGGTTCGGCATGGAATATATTCCTGACTGGTAGATTAAGCGGTTTTTTTATTCTGCCTACTGACCAAAATATCAGGAAAACAAATGGGAATCGTACGGATCACAAGTATAATAATCAACTAGGAGTAAAGGGTATGGTATCTATTACAAACGGTGGAAAGAACAAACAAAAAATCAAACGTATTGGTCTTAAAGTAGGAAGACTGGTTGCGTTGATGCTGGGTGTGAGTATCACTTTGGTGGTAGCGCTGTGTGTGCTGATGTTTTATCGGCTCACCATGTCCATGATGCAAAATGAATGTGTCAGCGGCACTAATATTCTGTCCTATGAGTTGTCTTCCTATTCCGGCGACGACGATAAGACCGCACTTTTAGATGCGCTTAAGCAGGAGATGGGATGTGAGTTTACTATTTTTCAGGGGGATCAACGGGCATACACAACCATTCAGCAGAATGGACAGAGGGCTGTGGGCACCCGCCTCTCCAGCGATATTGCCGAGATCGTGCTGAAGCAGGGCAAAAGCTATGTGGGGCAGGCCACGATTCTGG
>CAOJLW010000306.1 GCA_948438565.1 uncultured Lachnospiraceae bacterium
GGTGGCAAGCTGCAATGATAAGGATTTTCAAAATCTGATGGACGTCTATATGGACGCTGTTTTGCACCCCAATATCTATCAAAGGGAAGAGATTTTTAAACAGGAAGGCTGGCACTATGAACTGGAAGATGTAAATGCTCCGATTACGTTAAACGGCGTCGTGTATAATGAAATGAAAGGGGCCTTTTCATCGCCGGAAGGCGTATTGGAGCGGGAGGTTTTAAATTCCCTGTTTCCGGACACTGCGTATGGGCATGAATCCGGCGGCGATCCTGTGCATATTCCGGAGTTGACGTATGGACATTATCTGGATTTTCATAAACGCTATTATCATCCTTGCAATTCTTATATCTATCTGTATGGAAATATGGATGTTGCGGAAAAATTGGAATGGCTGGATCGGGAATATTTATCGCATTACGAGGAGATTTCCATAGATTCGGAGATCCGTATGCAAAAGCCGTTTGACGAAGTCCGTAAAATTTATAAAAAATATCCGGTGGCAGTCAACGAGCCGTTAGAGGGGCATACATACCTCTCCTATAATTTGGCTATCGGCACATCGTTGGATAAAAAACTCTATCAGGCTTTTGAAATTCTGGATTACGCTTTGTTAAATGCGCCGGGAGCGCCGTTAAAGCAGGCGTTAATCGATGCCGGAATCGGTAAGGATATTATGGGTTCCTATGACAATGGGACGTATCAGCCGATCTTTTCCATTGTGGCGAAAAATGCCGATCGTTCGGATGAGGGGCGTTTTGTGGAAATCATCCAGACTGTTTTAAGAGAACAGGCTTCCGGGGGATTGGATAAGAAAGCCCTTTTGGCTGGGATCAACAGTGCGGAATTTCGGTATCGGGAAGCGGATTTTGGCTCGTATCCTAAGGGATTGATGTATGGACTGCAAATGCTTGACAGTTGGCTGTATGATGATAGGCTGCCGTTTATGCATTTGAAATGTCTGGACATTTTCCAATTCCTGCGTAGACAGGCCGAAGGGGATTATTTTGAAAATCTGATTCGGGAATATTTAATTGACAATCCTCATGTATCTATGGTTATGATCGAACCGGAGCATGGGTTGAATATCAAAACAGACGAGGCCTTGGCCAAAAAGCTGTCTGCTTATAAAGCAGGCTTAACCGACCGGGAGATAGAGGCTTTGATTGCCGATACCAGGCATTTGAAGCAATATCAGGAGGAGCCGTCGTCCAGAGAAGATATTGAAAAAATTCCGATGTTAAAACGATCCGATATCAAAAAAGAAGCGATGCCGTTTACGCTTGCGGAATTGGACTGCGATGGGACAAAGCTGCTACATTCCGATTTGTTTTCAAACGGTATTTTATATTTGGATTTGTTATTTGATATCCGTACGATTCCGGAGGAGGATCTGCCGTATCTGGGGATTTTAAAAGCTGTCTTTGGCTATGTGGATACCAAGCATTATACGTATGGCCAATTGGCCAATGAAATCAATCTGGAAACCGGCGGCATATCGTCTGTAATCTCTACCTATGCAAATGCGAAGGATACCGATGCATATGAAGCCAAATTTGACATTCGTGCAAAAATGCTGTACCATAAGCTGCCAAAGGCCATGGAATTGATTGGGGAGATCGTGTCGGGATCTAAGTTAGACGATACCAAGCGTTTAAAGGAAATCCTTTCTGAGGTTAAATCCAGGCTACAGATGAATATGGCTTCCGCCGGCAATTCGGTTTCCGCAGTTCGCGCTATGTCCTATTTTTCGGAAACGGCAAAGTACAATGATTTGACATTGGGAATTGGGTTTTATCGCGTGGTATCGGATTATGAAGAGCATTTTGAAGAAAAGAAGGATGCGCTTGTGACCAGGTTAAAGCAGATCAGCCGTCTGGTATTTACCCGGGACGGACTGATGGCTGCAGCGACCTGCGATTCAGAGGGTTTTCAAACCGTTCCGGCGGCTCTAAAAGCGTTCAAAGAAACGCTTCCACTCTCAGAAGCAGGCCGTACGCAGGCCAAGCTGATGTGCGTTCGTAAAAATGAAGGCTTTATGGACGCCTCCAAGGTACAATATGTATCTCGGGCAGGGGATTTTAGAAAAGCCGGATTTTCTTATACGGGAACGCTGCGGATTTTAAAGGTGATTTTAAGCTATGATTATCTATGGCTGAATGTTCGCGTAAAAGGCGGCGCATACGGCTGTGGCGGGAGCTTTTTACGCAATGGAAGCGTGTTCTTTTCTTCCTACCGCGATCCCAATCTGGAAAAGACCAATCAAGTATACGAAGGGATCCCGGCGTATATCCGCAGCTTTTCGGCGGATGAGCGGGATATGGCAAAATATATTATCGGAACGGTCAGTGATTTGGATACGCCGCTCAATCCAGCGGCAGAGGGGATGCGTTCCGTGACGGCCTATTTAAATCAGATTTCTTATGAAGATATTCAACAGGAGAGGGATGAGATTCTTGCCGCTACGGACGAGGATATACGCCGTCTGGCGAATCTGACCGAGGCGGCGCTTGCTCAGGGAAATTTGTGTGTGATTGGCAATGAAAACCAAATCGAAAAGCATAGTTTTCTGTTTGGCAACACAGAGCAATTGTATTAAACAAAAGATACGGAAAGGAATCTATATGGAATCAAATTTAAAATCCGGTTTTGTCGCTATTATTGGCAGACCCAATGTTGGAAAATCCACGTTAATGAATCATTTGATTGGCCAAAAGGTTGCGATTACGTCCAATAAGCCGCAGACAACCAGAAATCGGATTCAGACGATTTATACCGACCCTGCCCGCGGGCAGGCGGTATTTTTGGATACGCCGGGCATCCACCAGGCGAAGACTAAGCTGGGAGAATATATGGTTCATGCAGCGGAAGGGGCCATAGAGGATGTGGATGTGATCCTC
>CAOJLW010000307.1 GCA_948438565.1 uncultured Lachnospiraceae bacterium
TGACCGTCATCGGAAAACGCATCCGGCGGACAGCCTGCCACTTCAATCGGGTTTAACTCGCGATCCAGATAAAATTGCTGCGGATTCGTCCACACATCCGCGCTGTCTCCGGCCACATAAATCGGCACATCCCCGATAATGAAAATCCCTTTTTGGTTGGCATATGCTTTTAATCTGCGCCATTGTGTAAAAAACAGATATTGCAGCATTTTATAAAAGGAAATTTCCTGCGCATATTCCCGACGCATCGCTTCCATGGCCGCCTTGTCGCGAAATTTCAATTCCCGCTTCCATTTAGACCATGCCGCGCCCTGATTGGCGTCCTTTAACGCCATAAACTCCGCATAGTCATCCAGCCAACCTTGCTCGTCTTGACAAAAAACCGAAAATTCCTCCGGCTCCTGCTCAATAAAGCGGGCGTATGCTTTTTTCAGCAATGCATAGCGGTTCTGATAGAGGATGCCATAATCGACTTTTGCATCGGATTCTCCCCAGGAATACGCCATACATTCGCGCCTGGTCAACAGTCCTTCTTTGCATAAAAGCTCCAAATCAATAAAATATGGGTTGCCTGCAAAACTCGAAAACGATTGATACGGGGAATCTCCGTAACTGGTCGGGCAGATTGGAAGGATCTGCCAATAGGACTGACCCGCAGCCGCCAAAAAATCCACAAACTTTTCCGCTTCCCTGCCCAATGTGCCGATACCGAACTGCGATGGCAGAGAAGAAATGTGCATTAAAATTCCACTTGTCCTCATAATGTTTACCCCAATCCCTTTTCTGTTAGACTACCCTAATCTTACCACCATCACCTGTAAAATACAAGTATTATCCATGGGATGGTTTTGAGTCAGTTCATCTACAATCCTTCCTTGGATGCGCAGAGCTGTCAAAAAGGATCCGTTCTGCGCCTGACCGCTTCACATCCGTTCCATAGCTTCCTTTGTCTCGTCCTCTGTCAAAGGAAATCCATCCGCCACTTGTTCCATCACCGCCTGCGCCATGTCATCCTCTTTTAACAGTCCTCTTTTCATTTTGCCTGAAACGCACCGCAAAACTCCTTGGCCGCTTCTACACGATACCCCTGTTCCTCGAGCATCTGCATAAAATACGCGCCGACGATTACTCCATCGACAATCTCCTTC
Source organism: uncultured Lachnospiraceae bacterium (assembly GCA_948438565.1). Taxonomy (GTDB): domain Bacteria; phylum Bacillota; class Clostridia; order Lachnospirales; family Lachnospiraceae; genus Roseburia_B. The sequence continues at coordinate 1,149 of CAOJLW010000307.1, forward strand.
ATCGACGCAGTATCTTCCGGCGTCCGGACGCCAAAGTCCATCATAACCGGTATGGAAGAAGCCGCTTTGACCTCACGCAGATACGCAAGAACTTCCTTTTGGATTGTGCCGCCCTGCCCCGTCACATCCATCGAAGAAACGCAAGAAACAAATCCCTTTGCTCCGTCCAAGATTTTTTTTATTCGATCTTTGGATACCGGGGATACCAGTTGGATCAAAATGGCCGCGTCCTCGTTCTGAAGAGCCGCCTTAAGAGTCCCCTGCTCTTCAAACGGCAGATCCGGCACAATCACGCCGTCCACGCCTGCCGTTTTGCACTGCGCGGCAAAATTTTCGACGCCATAATGTAAAATCGTATTGTAATACATCATAAAAGCAATCGGCATATTGACGCCTTCGCTGCGCAATTCCTCCATCATTTGAAAGATCTGTTTTAAATTGGTACCCTGACAAATAGAACGGTACGATGCATTTTGGATGACTGGGCCGTCCGCTACCGGATCGGAAAACGGAACGCCAAGTTCTATGACATCGACGCCCGTCTCTTCCTGTGCACGGATCAGAGCTTTTGTCCCTTCCATATCCGGCAGGCCTGCGGTCATATAGGTGATCAGCGCCTTTTTTTGTTTTTCCTGCAACAAAGCCATTCTTTCTTCTATACGATTCATACTCCTGTCCCCTCCTCTAATTTAAATAACCTTTTCCCGCCAAATAATCCGCAATCGTCTGTACGTCTTTATCCCCTCTGCCAGAAAGGCATACAATCATACTCTGCCCACTGTCCATCGTCTCTGCCTTTTTCTTGGCATAGGCAAGCGCATGCGCGCTTTCAAGCGCCGGAATAATCCCTTCCAGTCTGCAAAGCTCCGTCAGAGCGTCCATCGCCTCCTCATCCGTAACCGCCACATATTGGGCGCGTTTCGTGTCTTTTAAATAGGCGTGCTCTGGTCCTACGCCCGGATAGTCCAGACCTGCGGAAATTGAATGCGCCAGCTTGATATTGCCGTCGTCGTCCTGGAGCAGATAGGAATACATCCCATGCAACACTCCCGGCATCCCTTCCGCCATTGCGGCTGCGTGTTCGCCTGACGCAATTCCTTTTCCCGCCGCTTCCACGCCAATCAGTTCCACCTGTTTTTCCGCAAGAAACTCGGCAAACATCCCAATCGAATTGGAGCCGCCGCCCACGCAGGCAATGACGACGTCCGGCAGTTTATGCTCGGCCTCATAAAACTGTTGTTTTGCCTCGCGGCTGATCACGCTTTGAAATTCTTTGACTATCTTTGGATAAGGGTACGGCCCTACGGCCGATCCAATCACATAAAACGTATCCTCCGCTGTTTTTGACCAGGTACGGATCGCCTCGTTCGTCGCATCTTTTAATGTATTGCTGCCGGAACGGACGCTGACGACTTTTGCCCCCAGCATTTCCATACGCATCACATTGAGCGACTGACGCTTCATATCCTCTTCCCCCATAAATACGGTGCATTCCATATCAAACAAAGCCGCGCCGGTCGCCGTCGCCACGCCATGCTGTCCGGCTCCGGTCTCAGCAATCACCTTCTTTTTCCCCATGCGCTTTGCCAGTAAAATCTGCCCAATGACGTTATTGATTTTGTGCGCGCCGGTATGGTTTAAATCTTCTCTTTTCAGATAAATCTTCGCGCCGTACTGTTCACTCAAACATTTTGCATAATAAAGCGGCGTCTCCCGGCCAACATATTGTTTTAAATAATATTGACAGCTT
>CAOJLW010000308.1 GCA_948438565.1 uncultured Lachnospiraceae bacterium
CCTTTGACATAGATTCCCTGTGAACCGGAAACTTCTAAAAACGGAGAGCCGTCCACCGGAGGATTTTCCGGATCGCCCACTGTCTTGACCACGCCGTTGATTGTCGCCAATACCGTAGCCGAATCCTGACTCTTTTTTAAGCTGTCCATTTCCAGCTCCGCCTTTTTCTTACTGACATTTAACTCCTTCAGCTCACTTTCTTTTTCTGCAATTTCTTTATTGAGCTCTTCTTGAGTATAGGTCTCCGTTTCTTCTGTAGAAGTCGTTTCACTCTCCGGTTCCTCGCTCTCTTCTTCCGTTTCTTCCTCTATCGTATATTCATCTTCCAATTCTTCATGGGTGGAAACCATCCACCGGGAATCCGCGTCTACGGTTGACTGTTCCGAACCGTCTACGGTCCAACAGCTGATCAAGGTGCCTTCCGTCGTGCTGTTGCCGCTCCAGATTTCAAACGCCGCCACCTGTTCCTTCATGGCCAAACGGTTTAAATACGATCCTAACACATAACATTCCGGCGTACACAGAAAACGGTACGGCTTCTCCGGCGTCCCTTTCCCTTCGTAGGGTTTTGCCGTTTTATCGATGTAATTATAAGCCTTGCCGTCTTTTTTCTGCACCTGAATCATAACGACAGACGCAGGTTTCTTATTTTGCGTTGTAGAAGAATTCGCTGTAGAATTGTTTGGTTTTGCAACGGCAGACGGCGTCGTCGTGGAGACCGGCTTAATCTTTTTTAGCCTGTCAATTTCACGCTGAGCCAACGTAATATCGTTTTGAATCCCCTGCAGCGCAAGCTGCTTCATCTCTAACTGCAAACCTGTTTCCGTCGTATCATAAACAAGCAGAGGATCGCCAATCGAAACTGTATCTCCTTCCGAAACTTTCACTTCTGCGACGACTTTATCCTCAATATGGATCTCCTGCGCAGAACTATCGGTTACCAAACCCTGGCTTGTCATTTCATCGCCCCAGAATCCCCAGCTTAAATTGGAAACCAACTCCACCTCAGCCTGCAAATTATCCCTTTGGTATTTCTGGTATGCATACACTCCGCCTACGGCCGCGCCTCCTAAAACTGCCAAAACCAACAGCAGAATAACCGCCTTTTTAACCTTCTTGTTCTTCATTAGGCGCCTCCTTTCCCATTCGTTCGGAAATTTCGCCGTCTATAATATGATATACCCGTTTCGCATGATCCGCGATACTTTTATCATGGGTAATCATCACAATGGTCACGCCTTCTTCGTTGAGCCTTTGGAAAAGCTCCATAATCTGCGCGCCCGATTTGGAATCCAGGGCGCCCGTAGGTTCATCCGCCAATAGGATTTTGGGGTTATTGACCATTGCTCTGGCAATCGCTACACGCTGCTTTTGCCCGCCGGAAAGCTGGGTTGGCATAAATGTCGCGCGATCTTCCAACCCAACCCTGGCCAATGCTTTTAAGGCGCGTTCTTTTCTTTCTTTTTTCTTGATGCCGGCATAGCTTAACGGCAGAGAAACATTTTCCAATGCGGATTCCCTGGGCATCAGATGAAAGCTCTGAAATACAAAGCCAATGCTGTTTAAACGCAAGCCGGACAGCTCTTTGTCCTTTAACCGCAGCACATCGGTTCCGGCCAGCAGGAATTCTCCGGAAGTCGGACGATCCAGACATCCGATAATGTTCATCAACGTCGATTTGCCAGAGCCGGACGGTCCCATAATCGCTACGTATTCTCCCTCTTCCACCTGCAAGGTAACATCCTTTAAGACTGGAACCACCAGTTTATCCAGATTATAATCCTTAAAAATATGATTTAAACTTAGTATCATGCAAATTCCTCCGTATCCGGACTGTTATCATTTCAGATTTCTGATTTTCTTCTTATTCATCGTCCACATCCTCTTCTTCATTGTCCTCTTCGTCATCATATACATCTTCGTCGTCATATGAATCATCTTCGTCATTATACACATCTTCGTCGTCATATGAATCATCATAATCGGCATCTTCATCCAGCATGCCCTCTTCGCCGCCATTGAACATACCATCCTGCATCATATCCGAATCTACCCCATCCATATTCATATCCATATCTTCCAAACCGGCTTCCGTACCCATTTCCTGATTATATAAACCGGACGTATAATCCACTTCTTCCATATCCGTTACCGTCTTTACGCCTTCATACAGGCCTTCCATCGGAAAAGCAATCAAATCTTCTTCGGTCAGGCCGGAGAGGATCTCGTATTGATCCAGATCCATATCGTATTCGCCCAGCTCCACAAACCGTTTTTCCAGTCTGCCATTGCCGTTATCCGCCCATACATAGGCTTTGGAATCCTCTCCTTCCATCGGCATTTCACTATCTGCCATAAGACCCGGCATTTGATCCGCATCCGTACCGTCCAACACCGGGGACGAATCTAAAATTCCTGCATCCCCATCTTCGATTCCATCGATCATACTATCCAATCCCATATCTGAAAAGCTGGCGTCTCCGCGTTCCATATCCGAGATATCCGGCATATTCGCTCTGCCTTCCACACCGGTCAGACTGGCGCCCATATCCATATCGGCTCCATCCGCCATATCCGAAAGACCATCGTTTAAGTCCCTGCTGGCTCCATCCATCGAATCCGCATCGTCCATTTCCCCGGATTCATCTGTAAAATCTCCGTCGTCCCCAGTTCCGGATTCATCCAAAAGAAATCCATCGTCGTCCCCGATTCCAGGGTCATCGATCCATTCTTCGTCGTCGCCCATACCGGCTCCATCCATCATACCCCCGCCGGATGCAGAGCCTTCCTGCCCCTCAAAGACAATATAACCGCTATACAGCCAAATCCCTTCTTTTTCTTCCATCTGGCCGTTATCCAATTCAATCAAA
>CAOJLW010000309.1 GCA_948438565.1 uncultured Lachnospiraceae bacterium
CAAAATCCGGATCCCGTATCGCCTCTTCAAACGCACGATCCAAGTCCTCCAAGGTATTCATCAGCGACTCCGCCACAAACTGCCCGCCAAATTTTCCGTAATATGCCTTACTGTTCATTTTCCCTCACCTTTCTGATAAAATTATTTATTATTTCCTTGCTTTTCTTTCCATTGTCCTCTACGCCGCTGCTAACATCCGCCACATCCGGCCAAAAATACCGGACGTCCTGTCTGACATTGCCCGCCGCTAATCCGCCGGCCAGAATATACTGCTTGTCGTCCCGATACTTTTGCAAAATTTCCAAAACCCTTTTCAATCAAACGGCCTCCCTTCCCCGGTTTTTGCCAACGCCATCACCTTATTATAATATTGCGCATATTCTGTTTCTCCATAACAGCATTCTCCTTACTAATATTGAAATCCGACAAAAATCCCGGGCATACTGGACGGATTGCCAGAATGCCCGGGACGATTTTCTCGTGGTGCCACCCGGTATTTACTGTTGATAGATAAGCGATACAAAACGCTGCCCTATGCGGCAAAACAAAAAAACGAATATCTCCCGGATACGGAAAATATTCGCCACCTATCACACAGCCTCTCTTTGATACGGAATTCTATCGATATCGCACCCCTGTAACGTGAGGAACACGGCAACCGCTACTCTGATTCACTTCGCATCTCACAAACCCATTCCCATAAAAACTTCTTGTCATCTCCCACCAGCCGATGACTCTCTGAAAAGAATTATCTTATGGTACTCTCTTTGATCACTGACTTTAACCGTTTACTATTATTAAAACCAAATCCATTTTACCACCATAGCTAAAGAATGTCAACCCAAAATCCCACGACAAACGCATGATAAACGCATGAATATGTTTCACAACGAAACCCGTAAAACGAGTAAATTTTTAAAAATTTATTATATATTCCAGATGTTTTTCTGGATTCGTGCCAATTACATACCGTTTCTTTTTCAGACTGAAAGACGTGTTTCCTACTTCTATCAGTTTTAATATGTTCAAAGATAATTTCCTCATAATATTCAGGTTATAGGCTGCCTATTTCTCCATTGTATGCTTCTCGTCCTCCCGAAACGTCATATCCAAATGCCCATGGTAACTCTCTACCAGCCAATGACCCCTCACTGCCCGCGCTGCGTCTTCTATTCCTTCTGGCAGGCTGCTTATAAAATACCGCTCATCTATGCTTTCTTCTCCTTCTGCCCCAGTTACTGTGTTCCGCGTCAGGATAATTGTCTTTAGTCCTGCCCACTCTTTTTTCTGGCTTAACCATGAAATGTCCTCTGTCTGCCAGTATTCCCTCGTTTCTGTTTTCCCCCTTGCTTTTTCTACCATCTTTTTATAAACGCATATCTTTCTCTTGCATTCCCAAAATCGGAATGTAACAATATCACTGCACATAAAAAACGGACTCCGAAGAGTCCGTATTCTACGGTATCGCTTATCCTACGGCTAAAAAAATCTCTGCCTATCCGCCGAACGGATACAGGCTGCCTCAGCCAACATCGGCAACAGACAAAAAAAGGCATAAAACATATAAAATACAATACTAAAAGGCGTCGCTTTGTTCAGAATAATTTCAGGGTCATACAGCGTATACGCCTGATCTAACAGCGCCCCCATCAGAATCGCCGCAATGCAGACGGACATCCCGATTGTAAAACAGCGATCCCGATAATCAAACCGATAAATGGAAAATGCGCTGCGCCCCTTTAGTATGGCTCCACGGCTTTTCATCGAATCCAAAATCCCGATCAGGCTTTCTATTGTCCAAGTAACTACTATCGACGCAATGCGGAAAAAATTCAGGCTTCGCTTCCGGATATTGCCCTGACCGAATCCCCGCCCAATACCGCTTTGCGCCATATTCGCCTGTTTCGCAAACTGCCGGATACGCGGAATGAACTGGAGCAAGACGGCAAACACCATAGCAAACCGAGGACAAAGACGGCCAAACAAATAGACCGCCTTATCGCTGCAAAATACTGCATGAATACAAGAAAACCACATCAGAAACGAAGCCGCCTGAAAGGAAATCACCAAACCGTACACGAAAGCCTCTAACGTTATGGCGTTGTCGATAAAGTTTCTCCAAAGAACCGTGACGCCAAAATGATGGTAAGAGGCATAGAAACACGCGCCGCACACCGCAAGCAGAGCCAGAAGCAGATTGAATACCGCCGCCCGCTTTCCCGACAGCTTTACAGAATATAAAAAAGCAGCCGCATAGGAAACTGCCAGAAAGACCGGATGCCGAAACAACGCCGTACAAGCCAGTACAGTGACAAAATAGAAAAAAAGAATCGCCGGATGGTATGAATCAAACCGCAAACGCTATCCCTCCAAAATCCCATATTTTGTTTTGACCCGTTCGAGCTTTTCTGTCATTGGATCAAAAATCACAAACAACGTCAGCACCGTAGCCATAGCGTGCACCAGATTGATAGGCAGGCCGGACAGATAAACTGCGGCCGCGCTTCCCCATTGAATTTTGGAGGCCATGGAAAACAGGCTGCTGGTGTCCAACAGGGGCCCCACGACAAAAAGCGCCAGTACGCCGCCGCATATACAGACCGGCAGGCGCTTCGTTGGGACAATTCCCCGTTTACATAAAAATCCCATCAGAAAGCCGGCCGCGCCGTAAGCAAACATTTGCCAGGGCGTCCACGGACCTTGACCAAAGAAAAACTGGGATGCAAAGCCGGACACTGCGCCTACTAAAAAACCTGCCTCCGCTCCAAACGCAATGCCTGCGACTAAAATCACCGCTGTCATCGGTGAATATTCTAACGCTTCGGAGCCACCGTTTTATAGCTTGAGAGCCATTTGAT
>CAOJLW010000310.1 GCA_948438565.1 uncultured Lachnospiraceae bacterium
AGCCGTCCAAAAAAGGGGAAATCCGAAAAATTAACGCTTACGAAAAATACGAAAAGAAGGAAGAAAAAGTAACGCGGAATTTAGAGTCGGATGTGACGAATATTATCCATGAAATTGGAGTACCTGCCCATATCAAGGGATATCAATATTTGAGGGAAGCGATTATGATGTCCGTTGATGATATTGAAATGTTAAATTCCATTACCAAAATCCTTTATCCCACGATTGCTAAAAGATATCAGACTACGCCAAGCAGGGTAGAACGCGCCATCCGTCATGCCATAGAAGTGGCATGGAGCCGGGGCAAAATGGATACCATTGACGATTTATTTGGCTATACCATCAACAATGGAAAAGGCAAACCGACCAATTCGGAGTTTATTGCACTGATTGCGGATAAAATCCGTCTCGATTATAAGCACAATAGTAATTCTTAGTCTTTTTCTTGACGGAAAAATAGAGTATAATAGACCTGATCATTTATAAAAAAATGGGAGGTCTATTTTTATGAAAAAAATACTTTTTGCAGCATCGGAGGCTGTCCCGTTTATCAAAACGGGCGGATTGGCGGATGTAGTGGGTTCCCTGCCAAAATATTTCAATAAAATGAAATATGATGTGAGGGTGATCTTACCAAGATACCTGTGTATGGAAGAGGAATTTCAAAAAAAACTGGAATTTGTCACGCAGTTTTCTGTAGAATTGGGGTGGAGGAAGCAGAATGCCGGAATCTATCAGGCGAAAGCAGACGGCATCCAATATTATTTTGTGGAAAATGATTTTTATTTTGCAGGATATCATCCGTACGGAGAAATCTATCAGGATGTAGAGAAATTTGCTTTTTTCTCCAAAGCAGCGCTGGATACCCTCGAAAAAATTGATTTTTGGCCGGATATTATCCATTGCCATGACTGGCAGACCGGGATGGTTCCGGTATTTTTGGAAAAGCTATATAAGCAGAGAGAGCCGTACCAAAAGATCCGCACGATGTTTTCGATCCATAATATCCGTTTCCAGGGCAGATGGATGTTACATGAGGTGCAGGACGTGACAGGATTGCCCAGCGAGGTCTTTACGCCGCAGGGCATAGAAACCTACGGGGAGTCCAATTATTTAAAGGGCGGCATTGTCTATTCCGATGTGGTGACGACCGTCAGCAAATCCTATGCGATGGAAATTATGACGCCGGAGGGCGGCGAAGGCTTAGACGGCGTGCTTCGCCATTACAGCTTTAAGCTGTTTGGCATTGTCAACGGCCTGGACTATCAGTTTTATAACCCCAAAACGGATCCGTATGTCCGTTATCCTTTCCAGGCGTCCAATCTGGCTGTGCAAAAACCCAAGAATAAGCAGTATCTACAGGAATTGCTGCATTTGCCTAAACAGGACGACGTATTTATGATTGGTATGGTATCCCGGATGTCCGATCAAAAGGGGATGGATCTGGTAGCCGCTATTTTAGATGAATTTTTAGGTACGGAAAAGGTGCAGATGGTTGTCCTTGGAACTGGCGAGGAACGCTATGAAAATATGTTCCGCTATTTTGCATCCAAGTATCCGGACAAACTGTCGGCTACGATCGGTTATTCGGAGGAGATGGCGCACCGTATTTACGCCGGCGTAGACGCTTTTTTGATGCCGTCTTTATTTGAACCGTGCGGACTGTGTCAATTGATCAGCCTGCGGTACGGAACTGTGCCAATGGTGCGTGAAACAGGGGGGTTAAAGGATACGGTAGAGCCGTACAATAAATTTACTCAGGAAGGGACAGGATTTTCATTTGCCAATTATCATGCGCAGGAAATGGCGCAGATTATGCGGGCGGCTATGCAGCTGTATTATACGCGCCCGGAGGATTGGAAAGGCCTGATGCAGCGTGGCATGGCGATGGATTTTTCCTGGGACAGCTCCGTGGAAGAATATGAAAAACTCTACGAAAGTCTCTGCGAGGCTTAATGGCTGATAAACCCTAAGGAACGCTCAAACGTATAAACATGGTCGGAGAGCACTTCTTCCGCAAGAACCTGGGAACGGTTGACTTCCTGGACGATACAGTTTAAGTCTGCGATGCAGCAGCCGGGTTCTTTGGGGAGCAGAAGGATTTCATGGATGCTGCTGGGGAGGATAAAAAAATCACAGTCCATCATCTGGGCAAAATAGGGAATGACTTTTGGATAGAGGAGAGCGGACGCGCCATAGAGCTTTTCCGTATTGGACAGGACATACATGGTCGGGGCATCGGATATTTCTTGTCGGATATGGGCAAGATCCATGTGTTCCGGATGAAAAGAATGTAAGATATCCTCCATACTTTTCAGTTCATACGGGAGGAGTATGGGGGTATTGGTTAGAGCCAGATCGTAAAGGTCGTCGGCATGGACGCCCCAAAGCTTCAGGTGATGGTTGTGGATCAGGATGGTGGCGTTGCCATGCGGCGTATCCGGCAGATAGCAGCAGAATACCACGGCCAGATCCAAAAAACAAAAATAGGGAACGTCCGACAGCAGCTCTTTATTTTTTCTGCGGTTAATCAATTTATAGACGATGCGGTATTTTACCTTTTCATAATCCGTGAAAAAAGAAAAATCCATATTTTGCGCGGGGAGATTATCCCGATAGGAGGCGATAATGTCCTCTAGGATGTCAGAAAGCGGCTGACCCGCCAGATAATCGTCGTAATAATAATTGAGGTAAATCGTCGGGGCAATATTGATAGAAAAATCCTGGATCATCAGTCCGTCCAGTTGCTTTTGGTTGTTTTTTACAATTGGCTGTAAAGATATGCTGGCCGTATCTCCAAAATGTTTTTGCAGGGAATTTACGATATACGATTGAAATGCTTCATAG
>CAOJLW010000311.1 GCA_948438565.1 uncultured Lachnospiraceae bacterium
CTTCCGTTGTTCTTCGGGAGACATATTTTGTTTTAAAATTTCAATAATCAGATCCGTTTCGTTGGGGGTAAACTGGATGCCTTCTTTTTTGGCATTGTTTACAGCTCCCATAATCATATTGGACATTTCCTTGGCATTGCCGGATTTGTTTTGAGCGGCAAACTGCATCAGGAAATTTAATTTTTCCGGTGAAATATTGGCAAATTGTTCGTTGTTTTTAAAAAAGTCAAAATCCATAGGGGCAACATTCCTTTCTATTCGGGGGTTGGCGTGTGGAAAAAGGTATCATAAGAAGAAAACATTTGAAAGGCAGTCAGCATCATATCAATGGAATCCTGTTCGGTAGGCGTGCAGAATTTTTTGATATCGTTTAAAAGCTGCATCCGTTTTTCCGACGGGTCGTCCGTAGCGCACATACTGATGGAACCGGGTTCGTCATTAAAGAGTGATGCGACATTGCGCAATTCTAAAAATTTGATCAGCAGTGCAAAATTTTTTTGCCTGGCTCCATCTATATAAGGGATTACGGTTTTTAACATCTGTATATTTCTGGACTGCGTTTCGATATCAAAGGTGGTCGGTGTATATTCCAGTTGTTCCTGTTCCATAAAAATCCTTTTTTATTTAGAATATGAAATAGGGGGGAGAACTATGACAAATCCGCTCGCATATATTGGGGAAAAAGGAGTATATCGTATGGGACGGCTTGTGATTAACGGAGAAGAAGTCTATGAATTGGATGAAGTCTGTATGCAGGAAAAGCGTGAGCAAAAACGCCAGGAGCAGCGTCATAAGAACATGAGCGGGGCGTCAAATAAAAACGCCCCGGGCCGGTTTGGAACTGTTCAGAAAGCATGAGACTGATAAGGCTTTTCTAAAAGCTTTTCTGATATATGTTGATTGAAAAAAGCGATAAAAATGCCAAGGCCGATGGCGCAGATAAGCGAACCCGGGCCAAGCAGACCGCCCATCAGGAAGGTTGCGGCGGCGCAGACAGAATCCGTAAATATCCTGCACCAAAAATAGGGAAGAGCATATTTTTTAGACAACAGGATCGAAAGGACGTCGTATGGCGCAATCCCAAGATCGGCGGTCTGGTATAGGGACGCGGCAAGCGCAAGGATCAGGATGCCCGCCAACAGGATAGCTGTCCGCGGAAGCATCGAGGACGGGATAGTAAATGTATGTTCCATCCATTTGATACAGGCAGACGCCACAATGCCTACGCCAAACCAGTTGGCAAAGGTGCCGATGCCGATATAGCTTTTGCCAAACGAAAATTCTAGGATAAACCAAAGGCTGTTTACCAGTATCAGCATAATCGAATAATCGATATCTGCCCAATCCGCCAGGGTCATGACCATAGCGGAATGCGGATCATTGCCCATCAGGGATACTTTAAATAACGCAATTCCAACCCCCATAATCGTAAGTCCGCTCAACATCACAAGTAATCTTCTGGTACGATCTGTTTTCATCTATTAACCTCCTGCGCCAAATGCCGTGTTGCTTCCTATGTATTTATTTGTTATGATTATAGCATCGAATTTTGGGAACAGATACGATAAAAAGCGCAGGTTTCTATGATAAAAGAACCAGGATTCAACGATTTGCAGGATAGGGGCGTGAACGTAATGGCGGTTTTGCCGGGTAATTCGATTGTGGACGGACAGAGAAAGGAATTGGTGGAGCATGGCAGCGTCCGGTTTCCGGTCGCGTGTTATTATTCTTTTTTGGCAGAAAAGGAGGTTCCATGGCATTGGCATGAGGCTCTCGAGGTTTTGATTGTGGAAAGGGGAGCCGCAGAGATTGTCCTAAATACGGGCAGTCTGACGGCAAAAGCAGGGGAGGGCGTTTTTATTAATGCGGAGGAGCTGCACTTTATCCGGGATTGGGACGTGTCGGATGGGATCCTGCATACGATTGTGTTTCATCCGCGGTTGGTCGGAGGCGGCATGGAAAGCGTGTTCTGGCAAAAATATCTGGATCCGTTGGTTCACAATCCATTGCTGCCCTATGTATATTTGGATCGCTCCAAAGGCTGGCATGGTTCGGCTTTGGACGCTATAGCCGCCGCCTGGGAGAGCTGCAGGCTGGAGGAGACAGGCTATGAATTTGACGTGCGCGCGTCGTTGTCCAGACTGGTGTTTGCTCTGGCGGAGGACGCGCGCTGCCTGCCTGCGCCGCCTTCGGAAAAAAATATCCGTGACGACGCCAGAGTCAAGACGATGCTCCGTTATATCCACAAGCATTATCAGGAAGAAATTGCGATTGCGCAGATCGCAGGCAGCGCCATGATCAGCAAAAGCGAGTGCCTGCGTTGTTTTGGGAATACGATTGGCGTTTCGCCGATGCAGTACGTCAAACAGTTCCGTCTGCAAAAGGCGGCGGAGCTTTTGGAATCCGGCAGTCAAAAGATTGGCGATATTGGCGCAGAATGCGGATTTATGGATATGAGCTATTTTGCAAAGGCCTTTCGGGAATGGAAAGGGTGTACGCCTGGCTCCTATCGAAAAAAATGGGGGGAAACCCATAGCGGATTTCCCCCCGGTGCGCCTTAGATTAGCAGAAGCTATTGCCACAGCCGCCGCAGCAGAGCAGTAATAAGATGATCCAGATACAGCTATTGCCGCCGTCACAGCCGCCGCCGCAATTGCCGCCGCCAAAGAAGCCGCCGCCGTTGCCGTTGCACAGGCACATCAGGATAATGAGCCAAAGAATAGAACCACATCCTCCATCGTTTCCACATCCACAGTTTGTTGCTGCTAAATCACTCATTTGATTTCCTCCATTTTTTGATTGATTACACTTCATCATATGTAGAGGGCTTGTAAGTGTTT
>CAOJLW010000312.1 GCA_948438565.1 uncultured Lachnospiraceae bacterium
AATATGCGGCTAAGGCTGCTAAGATAGGGTCACAGAAGAAAAAGACGGAGGAAAATTTAAAATTATGAAAAAATCATTACGAAAACCTGCGCAGTATGCGTGGCGGAATCCATATTTTTGGGGGCGTTCCAACAGCGGGGGCGAGCCGTACGCAGGCCGAAGACGATTTTTATGCCGCCGTCATTGGGGACATATTCGCGAAACGCCCAGAAGACAACTGGAGCAATTTCGAGGATCTGGACAATTAGACCCACGCGCGGGAAAGGAAAATCGTGCTGGATGGCGGGGAAATGGCGAAGGCCAAGACGGCGGGAGAATCGACTCCGGAATACAAGATTGGCTCGTTATACAATCTGGCCATGGACCAGGAGGGACGCGACAGGCACAGCGTGGAAGATTACGACAGCCGGCTGCGTCCGGCCATGGAAGCGAAAACGGTGGCCGCTTTTCTGGATGCCTGCGCGAAACTGCAAAAAGAGTTCGATATGGATGGATTTTTAAACACGGAGATCGCAGAAGATGAATTTGGCAATACCGGAAAGTACGTGGCGATCCTTAACGACCTGAACTATGTCATAGACCCGGAGGAGTTCAAAGAACGCGATTTGGAAGCGGAAAACAAGACCTACTTTTTTGACGGATATTTAAAAAAGCTTATCCTTTCAGCGGGAAGGCCAAAAGAGGAAGCGAAAGAGGCGACAGATTAGGCATATCGATTTTTAAAGAAGGTGGCAGAGTCCAGGAATCCCAGGAAATATAAAGAGATTTCCGTCGAAGCCCTTGCGCAAAAAGCGCGCAGGCTGCATGTCGAGCGGTATCTGAAAAGAATCTATGGAAAGCTGCCGGATGTCCTCTATGCTGGCGAAACCGATTCGCTGCAGACGCTGGATCCATATCTGACAGAGGAAAATCTTCCAATGCTAAAAAACTATATCTATCTGGCAAACCTGGAAAAATTTTCACCCTATATGACCTCGGAGATGGCGAAAGCCAACCGGGAGATGGAGGAAGATTACATAGGGGATTTTGAGGCAAAAAGCAGGAAAAGAATGGCCGCAGAGCAGGTGGCTTCCCTTCTGAAGTGGGACATCGCGGATGTCTATGTAGATTCATAAGCTGAAAAAAATTCGCGTACGCGCGGGGATGCCCGCAAATGCGGCGGACTATCTGTCGGGATATTGCCCTAAGAAGGAGGAAGGCAAAAGCTATCTGGCTCATGCGCTGGCCGTCAAAAAAGCGGAGCTTCAGAGAAAAAACGCCAGGCTGGATCGGCCCATTGACCGGAGTCTCTGGGAAATGCATCCCCAGGAGATGACTCCTTGTTATTATCCCATAAGTAACGCGATCTATATCCCGGTTGCGGCATTGGAGGCCCCGTTTTTCAGCGTAAAGGCGTCCAGGGAAGAAAACCTTGGGGGGAATAGGGATTATTCTGGGCCATGAAATCACCCATGCCTTTGACGACCTGGGCAGCCCATACGATGAACGCGGGAAGTTTGGGGACTGGCGGACGGCAGGCAGACCCTGGGGGAAAATATCGCGGATTTAGGAGCCATGCGCTGCGCGTCCAGGATCGTGGAGCGGGAAAAGCTTTGCCCATGTCTGAGCCAGCAAGATGGATGATCTGTCGGCGGCGTTTACGGCGGGCGCGGACGAGCACGCGCCGGACAAGGTGCGAGTCAATGCGGTTCTCTCCTGCACAGATTTATTTTATAAAACCTACAAAATCCGGGAGGGCGACGGGATGTACGTGAGTCCGAAAACCGGGTGAGGCTTTGGCAGACCACAACAAATATGCTATAATAGCTGTGAGAAAGTGAGGATGAATTTATGAAAAAAAGAAAAATAACGGCATTACTGCTTGGAATGGCGTTTGCATGCGGCGTGTGCGCCGGCGGCTGTGGAAGCCAAAAAGAGGAGCCCCAGGAGGAGCCGCAGGCCGCGCGGGCAGTTACGGAAAGTCCGAAAAGCGATTTCAGCAATCTGAACAATTTTACGGCGGACACGCTGGGCAAAGGGACATTCACCCAGGAAAATTTTGCGGACAAAGACGTGACGGTCATCAATTTCTGGGCGCTGTTTTGCGGACCGTGCATTGCCGAAATGCCGGATATTGCCGCCTTTGAAAAAACGCTCCCGGATAACGTGCAGCTCATAACGGTCTGCCTGGACGGGGAGGAGGCGCCAGAGGAGGCGAAGGCGATTCTGGAAGAGGCCGGATTTGAGGGTGAAACGCTGCTGGGCGGCGACGGGGACTATCAAAAAGTATTTGGGGAAATCCAGTACACGCCGACCACGGTTTTTGTGGATGCGGATGGGAACATGACGGGGAATACGCTGATTGGCGGGCAGGCGGATCTCGCGCAAAGCTACGGGGACGCCATAAACGGCGCGCTGAAGTCTTTGGGAAAAGAAGAAATCGACTTTGGAAATCTATCGTAAAAACACCAAAAAGAAGGAGGAGGGCCGGAAATGAAAACAGACCGTAAATTATTTTTACTGCGGATTTGCGTCCTGGCGGCGGCGTTGCTTTTTATCGGAATTGGTTTGCTCAGGCAGGAGCAGATGGAAGTGTTTAAAAAGGCGGTGAAAATATGTCTGGAATGCATCGGGATCGGATAAGAATCCAGCGGATTGCGCAGGCGGCGTCCGCGGCGCTGTGCAACGGGTACGTCCTGGGTTTTCAGAAAGGGCGCATCTACACGGGGAAAAGCAAAGCGGTGTGTGTGCCGGTTTTAAACTGCTATTCCTGCCCCGGCGCGCTCGGCGCCTGTCCGGTGGGGTCGCTGCAGACGGCGCTGGGCGGAATCGAACGGAAATTTCCGTTTTACGCGCTGGGG
>CAOJLW010000313.1 GCA_948438565.1 uncultured Lachnospiraceae bacterium
ACGGGGAAGAGTCGGCGAAAAGCACGTTAATCGAGCATAACCTGCGTTTGGTCGTCTATATTGCCAAAAAATTTGACAATACCGGGATCGGCGTCGAAGATTTGATTTCTATTGGGACGATTGGCCTGATTAAATCGATCAATACCTTTAACCCGCAAAAAAATATTAAGCTGGCCACGTATGCGTCAAGGTGCATTGAAAATGAAATTCTGATGTATTTGCGCCGCAACAGCAAGACGAAAATGGAGGTCAGCATTGACGAGCCTTTGAATGTGGACTGGGACGGCAACGAACTGCTGCTTTCAGATATTCTCGGAACAGACGAGGACGTGATTTACCGGGATATTGAAGCGGAAGTGGAGCATCACCTTTTAGGTAAGGCTATTGAAAAGCTTTCCGGCAGAGAGCGTCTGATTGTGGAGCTGCGGTATGGCCTGGGCAGAGGCGGCGGCAGGGAGCTAACGCAAAAAGAGGTGGCGGATCAATTGGGCATTTCTCAATCCTACATATCCAGGCTTGAAAAAAAGATTATGCGGCGTCTGAAAAAAGAAATGATACGTTTGGAGTAAATCTGTGTTATAATCCTTACATAGAACAGGTAAGGAGATGGTAGTATGCAGTTGAATTTTTTGGGGGCGGATCATGAGGTGACCGGGAGCTGTCATTTCTTGAAATTTGGCGATAAACATTTGCTGGTGGACTGCGGTATGGAGCAGGGGCCGGATCTGTACGTCAATCAGGAGATCCCGGTCAATCCGGCGGCAATCGACTATGTGATTGTTACGCACGCGCATATTGACCATTCCGGTTTGCTGCCGCTTATCTATGCCCGCGGCTTCCGGGGAGAGGTCTATGCTACCAAGGCGACGTGCGAACTGTGCGGCATTATGTTAAAGGACAGCGCCCATATCCAGATGTTTGAGGCGGAATGGAAAAACCGTAAAGGCCTTCGCGCTGGGGAGCCGAAGGTGACGCCTTTATATGACATGGAAGACGCTATGGGGGTTTTGGAAAAATTTATTCCATGTGAATATGGGGAAAAGATTGCGGTCGATGAAAACCTGACGCTGCGCTTTGTAGACGCCGGGCATCTGCTGGGTTCCGCCAGTGTGGAAATGTGGGTCAAAGAGGAAGGAAAAGAGGTCAAAATTGCTTTTTCCGGCGATATTGGCAACGCTGGCAAGCCGTTAATTAAAAATCCGGATTTTATTACGGAGGCCGATTATGTGGTGATGGAATCCACTTATGGTGATAAAGATCATGCGGCGCCGCCGGATTTTGCAAGGGAGCTTGCCGCGGTCATTGAACGCACCTTTGCGCGGGGCGGCAATGTGGTCATCCCGGCGTTTTCCGTTGGCAGGACGCAGGAAATGCTGTATTTTTTAAGGAAGATCAAAACGGAACGTCTGCTTTCCCGATTTTTGGATTTTGAAGCGTATATTGACAGTCCGCTGGCAATTGAGGCGACTAATATTTTTCATAAAAATGTAGCGGACTGTTTTGACGAAGAGGCTCTGTCCCTGGTAGGGCAGGGGATCAACCCGATTGGTTTTGAAGGATTAAAAGTTGCGGTGACGAGCGATGAGTCGCGTATGATTAATTTTATTGACCATCCGGTGGTCATTATTTCCGCCTCCGGTATGTGCGAGGCTGGGCGTATCCGGCATCATTTAAAGCATAACCTCTGGCGCAAGGAATCGACGGTGTTGTTTGTCGGCTATCAGGTACAGGGGACGCTTGGCAACGCGCTGTTAAACGGGGCCAAGGAAGTCCGGCTGTTTGGGGAAGCCATCAAGGTGCACGCCGAGATTTTAAATATGCCTGGCATCAGTGGCCATGCGGATCGCACACATCTGACCGAATGGGCGGCAAAAATCAAACATCCAAAACAGATCTTTGTTGTACATGGAGATGACCGGATCTGCGATATATTTGCGGCGCATCTGACGCAAAAGCTGGGCGTTCCTGCCACGGCGCCTTACAGCGGGGATTGCTATGAGCTTTTGACCGGGGAAATGGCAGCGCAGGGCAGCAGGGAACACGCGGCCAAAAAAACCAAAAAAGTACGGGCGTCGTCCAATATTTTTGCAAGGCTTGTGGCGGCGGGGCAGCGGCTTGCGGCCGTTATTGGCCGGTGCGAAGGGATGCCCAATAAAGAATTGGGCAAATTTGCGGATCAGATCCATTCCCTTTGCGATAAGTGGGATCGTTAGCAGCGGATGGCATTGGCGTTAAGACAGATAGCTGCGCATACTTTTTAAGGCGGATTTTTCCAGGCGGCTGACCTGAGCCTGGGAGATATGGATTTCTTCCGCGACTTCCATTTGAGTTTTGCCTTCAAAAAAGCGGAGCTTTATGATATAATTTTCACGTTGGTTTAAGCGCTTCATGGCGTCGTTGACGGAAAGGGATTCAATCCAGTTTTCTTCCTTGTTTTTTTTATCCCGTACCTGATCCATAACGTAGAGTGTGTCGCCGCCGTCCGTATAGACCGGATCGTAGAGAGAGAGGGGACTTTGGATAGCGTCCAGGGCAAATACAAGGTCTTCTTTGGGGATTCCGGTGGATTCGGAAATGTCCTGGATCGTAGGCTCTTTAAAGGAAGTTTTGGCCAGCTCTTCTTTGGCATGGATAGCCTTATAGGCAGTGTCCCGAAGCGATCGGCTGACGCGGATGGAGGAGGCGTTGTCCCTTAGGTAACGACGGATCTCCCCAATAATCATAGGTACGGCATAAGTGGAAAATTTAACGCCAATCGTATCGTCAAAATTATCAATGGATTTGATCAGGCCGATGCAGCCGATTTGGAACAGATCGTCTACATTTTCATTGT
>CAOJLW010000314.1 GCA_948438565.1 uncultured Lachnospiraceae bacterium
ACCTGCCCGGCCGTCTGATGGTATTCCGCAAACATTTTCTGATACGTCATCATCAGCCTGGCCTGGCCGACTGCCGCGCACGCCTGCTTACGCGCAATCGTCTGAGGACGTTTTTTCATTCCCATAAAAGTCCTGCCTACCGCAATCGCCCCGGAGCTGACCAGACACACGTCTATGCCGCAGTTTCTTAAATCGCATAACTCCCGCACCAGACGTTCCACCTGTACAAAATTCAGTTTTCCGGTTTCCGGATGCTGTAAAGCCGAAGAACCCACCTTCACAACCACCCGTTTTTTTTGTCCCAACATTTTTTGCAACTGTGTATCCATGTTTTCCTCCAGCCTATACAGTTTCACTCATTCCATACTGTATCATTAAGAAGAGCCGGGAACCTATAATCAAGATCCCCCGCCCTTTTACGCAGCGCCCGATCGCCCGCTACGCCTCAAAATCCAAACACGCTCTCGACTTTGTATAAGGCCTGACCTTACCGTCCGCCACCTTGACATGATCGGGATGAACGGCATACCCCTTTAATGCGGCTTCATCCTCAAACGAAGAATCCAACATGACATCCACATTGGAAGAAGGCAGCGCCTCGATCTGCACATGGATATCCAATAACCCCGGAATCTTTCCTTTTAAACTTTCCAGTCCCTCTTTGATTCCATGTTTGATTTCCGTTTTTTCTATGTCGGAATACTCATCCTTTAACTGCCATAAAATCATATGTTTTACCATAACAGCCTCTCCTTTTCCCATAGAGCTTTATCAATGATGGAATAAACGCAAACCCGTAAAGCACATCACCATCCCATACTTATTGCAGGTGGCAATGACATGATCGTCCCGAATCGAACCGCCTGGCTGCGCCACATAGGAGACGCCGCTTTTATGCGCCCGTTCGATATTGTCCCCAAATGGGAAAAACGCGTCGGAACCAAGCGTAACGCCCGTCATCCGATCGAGCCAGGCGCGTTTTTCTTCTCTGTTAAACACGTTTGGCTTTACTTTAAAAACAGACTCCCACGCCCCATCGCTTAGCACATCCATATAGTCCTCGCCAATATACAGATCGATGGCATTGTCCCGATCCGCACGATGGATGCCGTCCACAAACGGAAGCTCCAATACCTGCGGAGACTGCCGCAAAAACCAATTGTCCGCTTTCTGGCCCGCCAGGCGCGTACAATGGATACGGCTCTGCTGCCCTGCTCCAATGCCAATAGCCTGTCCGTCTTTGACATAGCAGACGGAATTGGACTGCGTATATTTTAGCGTAATCATCGAAATAGCCAGATCGATTTTTGCCTGTTTGCTCAGCTCTTTCTTGTCTGTGACAATATTTCCAAAAAATGCGTCGTCAATCTTTAATTCATTTCTGCCCTGTTCAAAGATAATGCCAAATACCTGTTTTCTTTCCAGCGGATCCGGTTCATAATCCGGATCGATTTGGATCACATTGTAATTGCCGTTTTTCTTGGCCTTTAAAATTTCAAGCGCCTCCGGTTCAAATCCCGGCGCAATCACGCCGTCGGACACTTCCCGTTTGATAATCAAAGCCGTTGCCTTATCGCAGACGTCGGACAGGGAAATAAAATCCCCAAAAGACGACATACGATCCGCGCCCCTGGCTCTCGCATACGCATTGGCCAGCGGAGTAAACTCCACGTCCATATCATCCACCCAGTAAATTTTTTTCTCTACGTCCGACAATGGCAGGCCGACTGCCGCCCCGGCCGGAGAGACGTGTTTAAAAGAAGCCGCAGCAGCCAATCCTGTCGCCGCCTTTAGCTCCCGTACCAGCTGCCAGCCGTTGAACGCATCCAAAAAATTGATATATCCCGGTTTGCCGCTTACGACCTGAATCGGCAGCTCCCCTTGCTCCATATAGATACGGGAAGGCTTTTGATTGGGGTTGCAGCCATATTTTAATTCCAATTCTCGCATACGATTTTCCTCCTATTTGTGTTTATTCAAAATCCTGGACTCATAGCTTCCGTTTGCAATATCGATATAGCGCACAAACAACGAAACTTTATTTTCCGGATGCAGGCTATCCCAGATACGGCCTGCAAATTCGTCGATATCCCCTTCGATTTTAATCCATTCCGGCTCCCCGCAAAAGCTTGGAAGCGGATTTCCATCGCCCATATAGGTATGTATAAAATGCCCTTCCCCGGCCTGCGGATTTTCATAGGCAAACGTATAACGGCTGCACGCGGCCGGATTGCCGTTTGCGCTCTTTAAAATGGACATCGCATAATTGTAGGAACCCTGCTCCACGTGCATAATCCCGGAGATCCGCGGCGTATAGTTCGGAGCGTCCGGCTCAAATTCACGGCAGCGCAGCGACTGCTCGAAGGTCTGCTGATGATCCATCCCCTCATAAATGGTATCCGTCTGATCCCCGTTTGTCACAATCGTCTTATTGCCAAGCACCCGCACCGGCGCATAGATAATCAGACTCGGATCGCTCAATTTCGCCGGATCATAAGCCTGCGTACGGATCCCTTCCCCATCCTCTACAAAAATACGGTTACGGCTATTTTCGCTCCTGCCCATAATAAAATAGGCGGCTATTGCATACTGATTGTCCGCGCTCTTTCCAAGGACGATCCCTCTGCCCGGATATGCATTTTGACGAAGCTGCGTCTCTAATGATAATAATTCCATACAAATCCCTCCTACTAATTTTTAAAACTGTGAATCGGCGCCGGAATTCTCCCTTTGCGGTTGATAAACCCGTCGCAGGAAAAACGGTTCACCGGCATAATCGGCGCATAGCCAAACAATCCGCCAAATTCCACCGTAT
>CAOJLW010000315.1 GCA_948438565.1 uncultured Lachnospiraceae bacterium
CCTATCTTATATTTTTTGTTGGGAAAGGAGGACTCTTAAATGGAAATGTTGACTCTTTCCCATATAGCAAAGCGTTTTGGAGAAAAACAGGTGTTGCGGGACGTCAGTTTTTCGGTTCCGGAGCATACGGTATTTGGTTTTGTAGGGCAAAACGGAGCGGGAAAAACGACCGCTATGAAATTGATCCTCGGTTTGCTTGCCAGTGACAGTGGGGAAATATTCGTCAATGGAATGCCGGTTCGTTATGGAAATACTGCAACCAACCGCTTTGTGGGATATCTGCCGGATGTCCCGGAATTTTATTCGTATATGACTCCTTTGGAATACCTGCGCTTTTGCGGGGAAATTACCGGTATTCCGGCAGATGAGATTGCATCACGCAGCGAAGAATTACTTTGTCTGGTCGGACTGGAAAACGAAAACCGTAGGATTCAAGGGTTCTCACGCGGTATGAAACAGCGGCTGGGCGTTGCGCAGGCATTGTTTGGCCGTCCGAAGCTTTTAATTTGTGACGAGCCGACGTCCGCATTGGATCCCGCAGGACGTAAGGAATTATTGGATATTTTAGTGGCTGCAAAAGAGCAGGCGACCGTACTTTTTTCTACGCATATTCTCTCCGACGTAGAGCATATCTGCGATCAGATTGCGTTTTTGCATAATGGAACCATTGTTGTGCAGGGAAGCCTGGATAGAGTGCGGGCCGTTAGAAAAGCGGTTGCAACGGAGTTGGAACTGGAACAGTCAAAAGACGTGCCATTGCTGTTGTCCATTTTTGGGTATTTGAAACATCTTGGATCAAACCGCCTTTTACTGGAAAATGCCGGACATCTGCCGGATATTCTGCGTTTTCTTGCGGATAGGAGGATACCGGTTTTGCGGATCGAGCGGCAGGAAGCAACGCTTGAGGATTTGTTTATGGAGGTGGTAGGAAAATGAAGGCAATTTTAAAAAAAGAATGGATGGAACTATGCCGAACAGGTCGTTTTTTGCTGCTGCTTTTTCTATTTGCATTGTTTGGCATTATGAATCCGGCTTTGGCAAAGCTGACGCCCTGGCTGATGGAAACGATTTCAGATTCTTTTGCAGGTACAGGGATTGTCATGAAAGACATGACCGTTACGGCTATGACCTCCTGGATGCAGTTTTATAAGAATATTCCGGTAGGGCTTTTGATATTTGTTGTGTTGAACAGCAACAGTTTTTCGACGGAATACCAAAAAGGGACTTTGATTCCTGTGGTGACCAAGGGACTTTCCCGCCGGAAAATCGTGTTGGCAAAGACGATCCTGATTTTTCTCTCCTGGACGGCGTTATATTGGCTCTGTTTTGGGATTACCTATGCATACAATGCATATTTTTGGGATAACGACGTTGCAGTCCATTTGTTATTTGCCGCGTCATTAACGTGGTTGTTTGGCATGGGAGTGGCTGCGCTTTTCATATTTTTTTCGACTATAGGGCAGAGCACCACGCAGGCGCTTTTGGGTACTGGAGGCGTCGTTATGGGAGCTTATATCCTGAGTATTTTTCCGAGATTGGATTCGTTTCTGCCGATCCGACTGATGGATGGAACGTCCTTGCTGCACGGCGCCAGTTCTCCGGAGGATTATTTGAACAATATCGCAGCGACAGGAATTTTGATCCTTTTCTGTATGATATGCGCGGTAGTTTGCTTTGAGCGGAAACGACTGTAATGAGTCCGTTAGGATAATAGTTTCGATGCACTGAGGGAAAATGAGGAATCTGTCCCCCTGAAAGCACGCTTGACAATCTGTCAAACATAAGATATAATACATACCGATGGTATGTTAAAGGGAGTGAGGAAGTTATGGCAAGAAATAAACATCCGGAGGAAACCGTTCATTTTATATTGGATGTCGCTTTTCGCTTGTTTATGGAAAAGGGGTATGAACATACTTCTATTCAGGATATTATTGATCAGTTAGGCGGGTTGAGTAAGGGCGCTATTTATCATCATTTTAAGTCTAAGGAGGATATTTTAGTTGCCGTTACAGACAAAATCACAGCCGAATCCAATCAGATGCTTGCGGTTATCCGCGATCGTTCAGACCTTAATGGCAAGGAAAAATTGCAGACAATTTTTAAGGTATCGATCAATCGGCCGGTGCAGAATGATATTTTTACGGTGGCTCCAGATTTTCACAATAACCCGAAACTGCTGTTTAGCCTGCTGCATGATACGATAGATAACGTAGCGCCCAATTATATTCTGCCAATTATTAAGCAGGGTATGGCGGACGGTTCGATTCAAACGGATTATCCGGAACAATTGGCGGAATTGATTTTACTGACGGCGAATGTCTGGTTGAATCCTATGATTTTTGACAGCTCGGAGGAGGAATCGTATCGTAAATTTATGTGATTTGGTCAAATGATGAGGGGGTTCGGACTAGATGTTGTAGACGGCGAAATCTTAAACAGATTGCAGGAGCTGACGTCTGTTTATCAAAAGAATAAATAAATTCTGCCCTGTCTGATAGGCGGATATGTTTGTTTCATAGGAAAGTATTTAATTTTCTATGAAACAAAAACCCTCCGTGAGTATGCGCGCTGCATGCAAATTTTTTTAAATGCTTACATACCAACGGATGGTATGAACTTGTTTTATGTAAGAGATGGAAGATGTAGTGTATGATGTATTCGAAAATGGAGGTTTCGGGTATGGAACAAAAACTTTTTTCAAAGGATTTTACGTTGGTTGTGATCGGTCAGATTATATCACTGTTTGGCAATACAACCATTCGGTTTGCATTGCCGCTGTATTTATTAAATCTGACAGGTTCCTCGGCGCT
>CAOJLW010000316.1 GCA_948438565.1 uncultured Lachnospiraceae bacterium
CCAGCGCCAGTGTCTGTTCTTTCTCTATTTTCTGCATAAGAATTCCCCCTCTGAAACCACTATATGATTCCAAAGGGGGAGTTATCCCTTTTTTTTGAAATTTATCAAAGCTCGCAGTTGCCGACCGTCCTTGGAAACGGAACGACGTCGCGGATATTGGACATACCGGTCAGATACATGACGCAGCGTTCAAAGCCAAGGCCAAATCCCGCGTGTCTGGCCGACCCATATTTACGCAGATCGAGATAAAATTGATAATCCTCTTCGTTTAATCCCATCTCTCGAATCCTGTTGATAAGCTTTTCGTAATCGTCCTCCCTCTGGCTCCCACCGATAATCTCACCGATTTGGGGCACCAGACAGTCCACGGCCGCAACGGTTTTGCCGTCGTCGTTGAGCTTCATGTAAAACGCTTTGATCTCCTTGGGGTAATCGGTAACAAAGACCGGACGCTTAAATACCTCTTCCGTCAGATAGCGCTCATGCTCCGTCTGTAAATCGGCTCCCCAGGAAACCTTGTAATCAAACCGATCGTTATTTTTCTCCAGAATCTCCACCGCTTCCGTATAGGTCACACGGGCGAATTCGGAATTGGCCACATGATTTAAACGTTCCAAAAGTCCTTTATCCACAAAATTGTTAAAAAACTGCATTTCTTCCGGCGCATTCTCCAATACATAGCGGATAATATATTTCAGCATACTCTCCGCCAGCATCATATCGTCGTCCAGATCCGCAAACGCAATCTCCGGCTCAATCATCCAAAATTCCGCCGCATGACGCGTCGTATTGGAATTCTCCGCACGGAACGTCGGCCCAAACGTATAGATATTTTTAAACGCCATCGCATAAGTCTCACCGTTTAACTGACCGCTGACCGTCAGATTTGTCGATTTTCCAAAGAAATCCTCAGAAAAATCAATGCCTCCATCGTCTGCGCGCGGAATATTCTCCAAATCAAGCGTCGTCACCCGAAACATCTCGCCCGCGCCCTCACAGTCGCTTCCGGTAATCAACGGCGTATGCACATAGACAAAATCCCGTTCCTGGAAAAATTTATGGATTGCATACGCAATCAGGGAACGTACGCGGAACACGGCTTCAAACGTATTGGTTCTCGGACGCAGATGTGAAATCGTACGCAGGTATTCAAAGGTATGCCGCTTTTTCTGTAACGGGTAATCCGGCGCGGAAACGCCTTCAATCACGACCTCCTCTGCCTGAATCTCAAACGGCTGCTTGGCCTGCGGAGTCTCCACCAGCTTACCGGATACAATGACCGCCGCCCCCACGTTTATCTTTTCCACTGCCGCAAAATTAGGCAGCGCATCGTGATAGACAATCTGCAAGGGTTCAAAAAACGTCCCGTCATTTACGACAATAAAGCCGAAATTTTTGGAACTCCGGATACTCCTGACCCATCCTGCAACTGTCACATTCTGATCTAAATAATCCTTTTTCTTCCGGTACAAATCCCGAATGTTGATATGCTCCATTGCTTTTTCATCTCCTTTATGTGATCTTTCCTGTCTGTTATCCTTCCGTATCCGCAACGGGATTTTCCGTCCCGGCATCTTCCTGCGTATAGTTGACGGTTACATTCTCTACGATTTTACTGCACGCTTCATTGGCCAGATAGAGGGAACGCAAATATTTCTCACCGGTCTCTTGGTCCGAGCCATAAGCTTCATAGACTGCTTCCGCCGACGCGTAGCCGACATTTTGCATAATACCGGAAATATAACTGTCAAAATCCTCCTGATCAAACGGAATATCCTCTTTTTTGACAATGGCTTCAAATACCAGCTCTTGTTTTAAGTTCGTCTCCATATACTCTTTCGTCTGACTGCGAAACTCTTCTTCCGTCGTGCCATTGGACTCTAAAAAAGTCCCAAGATCCACCCCATCCTGGCAATACCGGGATTGGAAATTGGCAATATACTCCTCCACTCTGGCCTCTAAGAGTCCTTCTGGGAATGTAACCTCACACTTATCCGTAACAGCCTCGATCACAGCGGCGCGGGTATCGGATTCCTTTCTCCGCTCGCTGTCCTGCTCCACATAAGATTTCATGTCGTCATAAAAATCTTCGACTGTCTGCGCGCCAAAATTCGCCAACACATACTCGTCGTTTAAACTCTCCCGCTTCATCGGCATACAGATCGCATTGATCGTAAACGTAAACGTAACGGTTTGCCCTTTTAAATCTTCGGACTGGTAATCCTCCGGAAACGTAACCTGATGATCGATCGTCTCTCCGACTTTAGCTCCAAGCAATCCGTCGGCAAATCCGCTTATATAGCCGCCGCCCGTAGCCGCATTGGTATTGGACGACGTATCAATATACTGATTCTGCGCGCTGCCCCCTTCAAAAGCCTCGCCGTCTTTCTTGCCGACATAATCCACATCCACAACATCTCCCGCTTCCACAACGGTTTTGGACGCGTCCGCAGCGTACGGCGCATACTGCATAATCGTCTGATCCACGTAAGTATTGACGGCATCCTCTGTCACCTGATAGTCCAGTTCATTTAAAGTGACTTCTACGTTCATATAATCTCCAAGCGTTACATATTCATCCACATCATACGTAATGTTAGAATCGGCGGATACGCCGCCTGCCTCCGTCCCTTCGGAAAGGACTGCTTCCGTATCTGTCCCGGCGTCCTCCTTACCACAGCCTGCGGCTGCTGCAAAGATCATACAGGCCAGAGCCAATTGTATTGTTTTTTTCTTCATACCATACCTCTCATATCTGATTTATTCTGCCATAATCTATCCGCAAATGCGGACAATAACATATCTAAGA
>CAOJLW010000317.1 GCA_948438565.1 uncultured Lachnospiraceae bacterium
CACGCCATAGTTTGCGCGGTTTGCCGATCCGTCAAAAGACATCCCGTCGATATTCCGCGCCGCCGCTAATTTTGTGGCCGTTCCCGCATTTCCGGAAACCGACGTTTGCGCAGGATGCACATGATCCCCCCTGGCATATTCCGCAGACGATCCCGCGTTGGACGTTCCCGGAGCTTTTGGAGTGGCCGCGCTTGCCTCTGGAACAGCGGATTCTAAGACTGAAATCATATCCTTTAATGCCTTGCCCTGGTTTGCGGACAGCGGTTTCCTCGCGTCTGTTGACGTAAGGCTGTCCACAATGTCCGACACGCTGACCTTGCTTGTTGTAACGCTTTCAATCAGCGTGCGGTTGGCTTTGATATAGGATACGATTTCACTCATTTGATCAAGCGTCTCGTCGTCGCTGTCGGCCAAAGCGTTTAATCTTGTTGTCAGTCCTGTAATCAACGAACGTATATCGCTATGCGAAGCAGATGAGGAATTGTGATTCGATACTGCGTTATTTGCAAACGCGGTCGTCGCAATCTGCGTATTATTTGTTCCGCTGGACGCAGTTGGAGCTTTGGGCGATCCGGTAAACGTTGGACTGGAAAGTCCGGCCTTTCCTTCCAAAGCCGCCGTTACGGCTTGATTCTGGATGGGGTTTTGAGACGTTGCGCTAAGTTCTGCGTCCACTTCAATTCCCGCGCCAGATCCGCCTAAACCATCCAGTTTTGTTTTGTCAGCCGCGGACATCAGTCCATCCTCGTCTTGCGTCGCTAACGGTATCGCGTTGTCCGCGTCAGATATAATGTACATTGTTCCGTTTAATTTTTCCGCTTCCGTCAGCGCGTCATACTCGGCCTGCGTCAGTTGCCTAACAAGCGCACCGGAAAGACAGTCCCATTTCCCGTCATTCGTCCAGTAGACGTTCGTTCCTGCCGGATAGGAATAGCCTGCCCCTTCCGTAAATCGACTGTCCGTGACAAACGCGTCAGCCACCTCATACATATGTCCCCTTATATTTCCTGTCGTTGGCAGTCCGGAAAACATTCTTCTTCCCATGGGGACAATGCCGTTTCCCACTTTGGATATTTCTTTCATTTCCTCATAATAATACTTACTATTATCCGTTTCCTCTCCCGGCCTACTTCCCGTGCCGCCAATTGCATAGCTTTTTGACTGCACGGCATAATCGGACGCATCCGCAGCTTTTTGTATGGCCGTAGACGCGCTATTTGCGGCTGACGCCTTGCTGGATGCAGCGTTTATCTCGCTCGTCTTTGCTGCAGATGCGCTTCCTGCTGCGGCCATTGCCTTGCTAGATGCTGTGATGGCAGAATCCCCCGCTGCTTGTTCGCTGGCCTTTGCATTTGTTTCCGACGTTTTGGCCGCAGATGCGCTTGTGGACGCGGATGATGCGGATGTTGATGCCCTGGATGCAGATGATTCCGCATACTGCGCGCTTTCCTCTGCACCCTCATAGTATTCCAGCATTTGAGGTAGATACTGGCTGACTATACTGTCCTTAATATCAACGACTATGGCGGCACTTGAAGAAGTTTCTGTAGCCAATTCTTCCACGCGTTTCAAAATTTCCTCAAGCTCCTCAATATATGGGGCATTAACTTCTTTGAATATTTCCAAGATTTGTCCACGAAAGTCCTCATATGTCCCCATGCGCTTTGTCACGCCAGGAGCAAAGCACATCCAAACCACTTGCTTGCTTGTGTCACTGTCAATTGCGACTGCCCATTCTCCCGGCAGCATCTTAGTTGGGTCAAAATCGTTGTACAAACCCCTGCGCATTTGTAATGCCATCTAAATTCCCTCCTAACTCGTAAACCTAAAAAAATCAAACCTAAAATGGATTTCCTGCTGTTCGCTTGCATTCAAATCCAATTCACTCGTATTCCTTATCGTCAGAGTTCCTCCCGCGGTAAGAACAAAAACAAACGCGCGCTTTCCTTGATATCCAACGGCATTCACTTGATTTTCCGTTGGCAGAAAAGATTCTTCGTAAGAATGTTGTTTAATAGAAAAAACAATGTCTGTGCCTGCTGAATGTTCTAAGACATGGTATATACCATACACAGAAATAAATGCTCCGGATCTTCTTACATCCATAGTAACATAAGTGCCCCTGATATCACTTAGAATTACAGGCGTATAGTATGAATGTAGGCTTTTTATTGTGGCGTGCTCCGCATAAATGCCATACGAAAACATAGGGGTAATTTGCCTATAATATGGGGCAAAAACTTCTGATATATTCCTAGAATGGTTTTCCCCACACTGGATAACAGGAGTTCCGTCAGGGGTTTTGATGTTTAGATATGGCTCCCCTAATTCATCCACATAAGTTTCAGCAAAGACATATTCATGCCTAACATTTGGCTTTTGTAAGGTATCATAGTACTCTAAAGAATATCCGTTTTTTCCTATAATTGTCCCTGTCACGACCGCATCTTTCATTTTGCATTTTCCATTTTCATCAACAACAAATGTGCCGTTTCCGTTGCTGATCCTGCTCCCGCTTAAGTCCCCGGAAAATGTCCCGTTGTTGAAATGCACGCCTGTTTTGTCTATATGCCCGACCTCGTTTTTATCTTCGTCCAGGATTTTCAGCACTCCGTTTTTGTTGTCTTTCCCGCCAAGCGTCAGCGTTCCTCCTTCTGCCCAGTCAAAGCTTATGCCGATTGCAGATAAGGCGTTTACAGCGGCCATTCCTTCAGCGGTTATGCCCGCATTAAAGTGTTCCCCACCGTCGCTGGAAACCTCAAACCCACCCGCCGTCATCTTCCATATATTTTTTGATTCTGACAGCGTA
>CAOJLW010000318.1 GCA_948438565.1 uncultured Lachnospiraceae bacterium
GTGTAAATCGGTTCAGGCAGCTTGTCCGATTCCTGTAACCCCTCCGGCAGCCGGATACCGCAGACGGTTCCGTCCTTCTGATAGCTTTCCCAGCCGCTTCCCGTAATATAGCCGCGTACAATGCACTCTACCGGAAGCATCGAAAGCTTCTTGCACTTCATGCTTTTGCCCTGATATTTTTCATTTTGGAAAAACTCCGGCATATCGTTTACATCCACAGACAGCATATGGTTTGGCACAATGTCCCTGGTAAAATCAAACCAAAACTTAGACATCTGTGTTAAGATTGCGCCTTTTTTGGTAATTTCATTTTTCAAAATATGATCAAAAGCCGATATCCTGTCCGTTGCCACCAGGATCATGCTTTCGCCCGTATCATAAACCTCACGTACTTTCCCTTCTTTTACCGGTTTCCATTCCATCATTCCATATCCTCCTGTCATCTTACTTCTAAATAAATAGTATCCGAATGGCGCTTTTCATACATCCACCCGTGCTGCGTTCAGTATACCCTACCGTTTCCAATCATGTCAATGATGTATCTGTCCCCCATCTACATCGGTTCCTCCAACAGAACGCTATCGCCTTCCCAATGCAGGACACACCTTTCGCATGCATTGATAATATGCGTATCCTGATACTTATCATACCGTTTAAATCCCCTCCCGTACGATTTATGCACATGACCATGCAAAAAAAGCTTGGGCTGATATTGTTCCATCAAGGTTCGAAACGCTACAAAACCCTGATGCGGCAGATCCCGCCCGTCGTTGAGCTGATAGGCCGGCGCGTGCGCCACGAGAATATCAAAGCCGCGTTTGCAAAAAATCGGAAACCGAAGCTTTGACGCGCGTCTTTTCATTTCCCGCTCTGTATACTGGTGAGGCCCCACACTATAACGCATAGAACCGCCCAATCCCAATATCCTCACGCCCTCATGGACGTAAATTTTATTCTCAATACAGATACAGCCGTCCGGCGGAATCTTTTCATACTTTTTATCGTGGTTACCATGCACATATAAGACCGGCGCCGTAGAAAAAGTCGCCAAAAAAGACAGATAACGTGGATCGAGATCCCCGCAGGAAATAATCAGATCAATCCCTGCGAGTCTGCTTTTATCAAAATAATCCCACAACGCTTTTGACTCCTCATCTGCAATGGCCAGTATCCTCATACGTAGATTAACCTTCCTTTTTTTGAATCCCCTGCTGTTTTATCACAGGCTCGGCTGTTTCTTTTAATTCTTCTTTCTTAGGTATCGTCCCTATGATATTCTCAGCCAGCCAGTCCATTGTCATAATTTCCCACGGCTTCATACTCCGATTCGGATCCGTCTCTACAATACCTGTCTGAGAATATAATACCCCGGAAAACGGATTAAATTCCTCTGCGCTGATCGTCTCTTTTAAAAGCTCCACCAGACGCTTCGTGCCAATCGGCAGGTACTTGGAACAAATGACGTCCACGACGCCCTCCGCCATTCCCCACCAATAGTTGATCGCTTTTGTCGCAGCCGGATCGTCGTCATATTTCCATGTCCCGTCCATAATTGTCCGGATCAGCTGCTCATAAAATTTTCCCCAATGCCACAGCGACATGGCCAGGTTGCGCGGACGTCCGTCCTCCATATGATAAATGCCAAAAAAACGGGATGCGTCCTCCGGAATCACCATATCCCTGCCGGAAATACACGATGCTCCTTTTCGTTTAATATTTTCTTCTATATCCACCTCTTTCATCGTAGACCACTCCAGGTATACCCTGGCCCGCGGGTTAATCATCTTCGCTCCTAAGGCAAATGCATTGATATTGGCAATGGAACCATAGATCGGATAATCTGCAATATAGGTCAGGATATTGTTTTCCGCCATCGCTCCGGCAATCGCCCCCATCAAAAATTTCACCTCATGCATACGCGAATAATACGTACGGATATATCGATGGGAAGTATTTAAGGAGCAGTTTAAAATACGCACCTGCGGATTGGCAATCGCCGCCTTGACACTGGCCTGGACAAACGGCGGCGTAGTGGTAAAAATCAGGTTACAGCCTGCTTCGATTGCCTGTTCCAGCAAAGCGTCAATATTCTCCTGCGTCCCGTTTTCGTAAGCAACCGTATGAACCTCTTCCGGAAACGTCTGTTCCAAATGCAGCCTGCCCAGCTCATGCGCATAGGTCCACGCGGAAGTCCCCGGCGTTTTTTCATAGATAAAAGCAATCTTAAGCGTCCGCTGGGAAAGCGGATGCAGGATACTAAGCAGCGGCTTCTTTTTCCGAGTTGGCTTCATCCGCAGATCGATTTCATGATCCTGCTCTAAAAGCTGAAACTCCTCCCAGCTCTTGGTAATCAGCTCTCTGATTTCATTCGTCGTCTTACCGTTCACGACATCATAACCGTACAGCGTAATAAACGCCAAAAATGCATCTCCAGGCGTAATCTTGAGCTTATTGCCCCCAATTGTCACATACTCCGCCACAAACCGAGCATAGAGAGAACTAAACTCCAACAGCTCCTCCTGGCTCCATACCTCTTTTGGAGATTTTCCGACCGCTTCCTGAAGCTTGATAAAGCTGCCTTCCTGGGAAAACCAGATATAATTAATCGGAGCTGCCTGATAAAAGTCCAAAAACTCATAATAAATCTTATTTTCTTTGTCCTGCGTACGCATTGGGACAATGCGCGTCACATTGCCCAGTATGGAAACCGCGCCAAAATATTTCATAACGCTGACCCGCTTATTCCCCTCTTCTACGTAAAATCGATTCATATATTCATAAGCTTTAATCGG
>CAOJLW010000319.1 GCA_948438565.1 uncultured Lachnospiraceae bacterium
ATCAAAAAGAGAGGGAACGCCTGGTAGAAAAGAGCCGTATATGGATGGAAGCGGATGTGAAAGAAACCGCGGCATGGATGCTGGCAAGCCGTATGGACGCTACGATTGCATCCTTGCAGCAGCGCTGCAATGCGATTGTAGAGGACAGCTACGCATATTTAAACCGGAAAATGACGTTTAATTCCAGAGAGCAAAAACTGTTAAAAAAGACGCTGCACGCATCCTTGCAACGTTTGCTGCGCGATCCGATCCATGAAATGAAACAGTTGGATTCTGCGGAAAAGCAGGAAGAATACCAAAGGCTGGTCGGGCAGCTTTTTCAATTGGACAGATAGGAGTAACAGGATGAATTATGTGATTGGCACAAGGGGTTCCAGGCTTGCGTTGGCGCAGGCTGAGTTTGTGCGCGGCAGACTTGCGCGCGCATATCCAAACGATACGTTTGAAATCCGTATCATCCGGACAAAAGGGGATATGATCTTGGACAGGCCATTGGATCAAATTGGCGATAAGGGCGTCTTTGTAAAAGAAATAGAAGAACAGCTTGTCTTGGGTAATATCCAGATTGGCGTGCACAGTATGAAGGATATGCCGTCGGAACCGGCGCCCGGCCTTATTTTTACGAAGGCATGGAAACGGGAAGATCCAAGGGATGCGTTGGTTTTGCGGGAGAAAAGCAGCCTGTTTGATTTGCCGCAGGGAGCAACGCTTGGCACAGGCAGCAAACGCCGGGCGTTGCAATTGACGCGTATCCGTCCGGACTTGCAAATCGTTGGCGTCCGGGGAAATGTGGATACCAGGCTAAAGAAGATGCAGGAGGAGCGTTTAGATGGCCTTGTGCTGGCAGCGGCCGGACTGCACCGTTTGGGGATGCAGGATCGGATCGCGGAATATCTGGAAACAGACGTGATGATTCCCGCTCCTGCCCAGGGGGTATTGGCGCTGGAAATTCATAGCGGGGATCGGAAATTAGGGGGGATGCTGGACGCCTTATGCGATGAAGAAACGGAGTGGGAGGCCGCTGTGGAGCGCGGGTTTTTACGGGAGATTGGAGGAAGCTGTCAAGCGCCGATTGGCGCCGTTTGCCAAAACGGGAAGGATGGCAGGTATCGGCTATCCGTAATGTTTGGCAGGGAAACAGGCGGCAGATGCGCGTATGCGACTGTGTATGGGAGCGATCCAAAATCGCTGATTCAAAAAGCGGCGGCCAAGATCCGCCAGCAGTTGGCAGGCAGGGTTTTTTTGGTTGGAGGCGGCCCCGGCGATCCGGGCTTGGTGACGGTAAAGGCGCAAAAGGCGATTCGGGAAGCGGATTGCATTGTGTATGATCGGCTTTGCCCCACGGAACTGTTGGAGGAAGCAAGGAAAGACTGTGAACGGATTAATGCAGGCAAGGCCAGCCATGATCATACGATGGAACAGACGGCTATTCAGAAGCTTTTGGTGTGTAAGAGCATGGAATATGACAAGGTGGTTCGGCTAAAGGGCGGCGATCCGTATGTGTTTGGCCGCGGCGGGGAAGAGGGAATGTTTCTACAGGCGCATGGCGTGCCGTTTGAGGTGATACCAGGCGTCAGTTCGGCTGTGGCAGGCCCGGCTTATGCGGGGATTCCGATCACGCATCGCGGTATGTCCCTGGGTTTTCATGTCGTGACTGCGCATGACCGGGAGGATACGATGGACGGAATTGATTTTCGGACTATAGCGCAGGGGCAGGAAACGACTGTCTTTTTGATGGGACTGAGCAGAGTGAGAGAAATTGCAGACGGGTTGATGCAGGCGGGAATGCCGGGCAGTACGCAGGCGGCTGTGATTGCAAAAGCCACAACGCCGGAACAAAAAACCTGTGTTTCGGATTTGATGCATATTGCGCAGGAAGCGGAAAAATCCGATTTAGCGTCTCCCGCCTTAATTGTAGTGGGATCGGTTGTGTCACTGCGTGACAGCTTAAGCGTCTTTGAACGGCAGCCGTTGTTTGGAAAACGATATTTGATTCCCAAAATTGGCCGAAAGCCAACGGCATTGCGGGAATTTTTGCAGTCGCAGGGGGCGGCCGTGGATGAAATTCAGGTTGGGGAGATTGTCATTTGGGAGACGCCGTTTCGGGCCGAACAGTTCTGGGAGGCCGATTGGCTGATTTTTACAAGTAAAAACGGCGTGGAAGCATTTTTTCAAAATTTTATGAATTCCGGTCTGGATATGAGGGTTTTGGCCGGCTGTAAATTGGCGGCGATTGGCGCAAAGACGGCGGAATGCTTAAAGAGCCGTGGTTTGTATGCGGATCTTGCGCCAAAACGCTTTGACAGCGACGCGCTGCTTGATACGCTGAAAACGCGTTGGAGGGGATATCCGAACGTATGGTATTTAAAAGCGGGGAATGCGGACGGGGATTGGACAAAGGCTTTGCATGGGATTTGTAACCTGACAGAAATTACGGTTTATGAAAATCGAGCCGTGGATCTGGATGTGTATGGACTGCGTCCGTTACAGGAATACGACGGGGCATGGTTTACCTGCGCTTCGTCTGCAGAGCGGCTGTTGGACGCTGTTGGACGTTTGCCGGACGCTGTGCCGGCGTATAGTATCGGCCCGAAAACTACGGCATATTTAAAAACGCGCGGGATAGAAAATGTGATACAGGCAAAACAGGCGACTTATGAGGGATTGGCTGCTTTGGCCAATGGAGGCGCAGAAAGAGAGATGAATACAAATGAGGATTAAGAAGCGTAGTTTTTTTGTTATTTGTCTGGCGCAGTGGATTGTATTGCTTTTTCTGCTGGCGTCCATTAT
>CAOJLW010000320.1 GCA_948438565.1 uncultured Lachnospiraceae bacterium
CATATATCTGGCTTTGGTGGCCGGCCTGTCGATGGATGAAGTAAAACAGACGCTTTCTCTGGAGGCTACGGATTCGCCGCTCTTTGCCAATATTATTCGGTTGGACGGCAGTTTTGTGGCGCAAAGAGGCGAGAGACGATGGAACAATTATTTCGATCAGCTTATGGCGGAGATCACGGATCATGCAGAAGAGCAGGTGGCTGCGCTGCGAAGGGATATGGAGCAGACAGGTCATGCTTCCGTTGTGCTTACCGCCAATGGGGAACGTTATCATCTACACAGTAAACAGTTGGCCTATACGGATTGGTTTTTAGATATAGTGATGCCTTACCGTTCTATGGACGCAGAAATTTCCAAGCTCAGCCGGCATTGGCTTTATATAGCGGCCGGTGGCTGTCTGGTTGTGCTCGTTGCCCTTTTGTTTGTATTTGGGGGGTATTTCAGACAAATCCGGGAGCAAATGAACGAATTGGATAAGGTCAGGGAGGAAGCCGTAAACGCCAGTCGAGCCAAGAGTGAATTTTTATCCAATATGAGTCATGACATCCGTACGCCGATGAATGCTATTGTCGGTATGACGGCAATTGCGATTGCCAATATGGATGATAAGGCTCAAATGCAAAACTGCCTGAAAAAGATTGCTATGTCCAGTAAACATTTGTTGGGACTTATCAATGATATCCTGGATATGTCCAAGATTGAAAGCGGAAAGCTCACGCTGTCGATGGATCAGCTTTCACTGCGGGAAGCTATTGATGGCATTGTCAGTATTATTCAGCCGCAGATTGGCGAGAAAAATCATAAGTTTGACGTAGTGATCCGAGATATTATTTCCGAGGAAGTCTGTTGCGACAGCGTACGTCTGACACAGGTATTATTAAATCTTTTGGGGAATTCGGTGAAATTTACGCCGGAGGGCGGCGAGATACGGCTGGTATTATATGAAGAGGAGTCTCCTAAAGGCAGCGCCTATGTTCAGGTGCATTTGCTGGTGGAGGATAATGGCATTGGTATGGCGCCAGAGTTTTTGGATCAAATATTCGATGCTTTTAGCCGGGCCGATAATAAACGCGTTCGCAAAACCGAAGGGAGCGGCCTTGGAATGGCCATTACAAAATATATTGTAGACGCTATGGAGGGAACCATCCAGGTGCAAAGCGAACAAGGCCGTGGGAGCAGCTTCCATGTAATTCTAGATTTGGAAAAAGCACAGGTACGGGAAGAGGATATGGTTTTGCCGTCTGTTCGGGTGTTGGTGGTAGATGATGACACCCAGTTGTGCGAGAGCGCCATTGCCGCTTTGGCGTCTATGGGCGTTCATGCGGATTTTGCTTTCGACGCCAAAGAAGCCTTAAAGATGATTGCAGAACAGTATAGGCAGCAGGATGCGTACCGGATTCTCATCTTGGATTGGAAATTGCCCGGTATGGACGGCCTTGCCCTAACTCGTATGATACGTAAGGATTATGGCGATGAAATTCCGATTCTGTTAAGTTCCGCCTATGATTGGGGCGAGATGGAAGCAGAGGCAAAAGCGGCAGGCGTCACAGGGTTTTTGTCAAAACCCTTATTCCGTTCAACATTGTTTTATGGTTTAAAACCGTTTTTAACGGATGAAACGAAACACACAGAAGAGGAAACGGAGCATATACTGGAAAAGCCGGAGGAAGAGCTTGCCGGTTGTAAAATCCTTGTGGCAGAGGACAATGATTTAAATTGGGAAATAGCCAACGAACTGCTTTCGGCTTTCGGGTTGGAATTGGAATGGGCGGAAAACGGACAGATATGTCTCGATAAATTCTGTCAATCGCAAGCCGGATATTATGACGCTATCCTGATGGATTTAAGGATGCCGGTGATGACTGGTTATGAAGCTACTGAGGCGATTCGGAGTCTGGAAAGAGAAGATGCAAAGTCCATACCGATTATCGCTATGACAGCGGATGCTTTTGCGGAGGATATTAAACGTTGTATGGACAGTGGGATGAACGCCCATATACCCAAACCGATTGACGTCCGCGATGTGGTGCGTCAGCTAAAGAAATACATCAAATAATGGAATTGGAGTAAGAACGGAAACATTCAATATCCAATTCCTCAGTTCCAGGGGGAAAGACATGAATGGGAAAAGTGATACGCTGAAAGTCCAGATGTTTGGAAAGTTTTCTCTGGCATATCAAGGACAGGAAATTCGGGTCGGGAAAAAGCAGACGACAAAAGCGCTTCAGATGCTACAGGCGCTTTTATATGCCGGCTCCGCAGGCCTTAACAGGAGCCAGCTTTTAGAATACACGTTTGGCGTCGATTTGGAGAAGGACTTATCCAATAACTTAAGCGTTACGGTATATTATTTGAGAAAGCTGTTAAAAGAAAGCGGGTTGCCAAAGGAATGCCGGATTGGCATTGAAAACGGACGTTATCGGTTTTACGCCCCTTGTCCAGTTCGTGTGGATGTCCAGTTGTTTCAGGATTATCTTCGTGACGCGGAAAGCCATACGGATGAAGGACGCCTGGAGTATTTGATCAAAGCGTGCCGCATATACAGCGGACATTTTCTGCCTGCTCTCGCAGGGGAAGAATGGGTTACGATTGAGGGAGCTCGTTTTCAAAATCTATATTCCGAAGCTTTAGAAGAAGTCTGCGAGATGTTAAAGGAGAGGCGGGATTATGATACGATCCTGGAACTTTGTCGCCATGCTTCTCTGTTGTATCCGTTTGGCGAGTGGCAGATCTGGCAAATGGAATGTCTCTATGCCATGCATCGGGTGCAGGAGGCAAAAGAACTCT
>CAOJLW010000321.1 GCA_948438565.1 uncultured Lachnospiraceae bacterium
AATTTATTTTGAATTTTTTCAATTATCTACTTGACTTTTAATAGTTGGTCTTTCTTTACCGATCCCGTTCCCCCACAGGGGATGGATGAAATCGTACGGCGTTTATCCTTTATAAACTCATGACCGTTTCCTGTTCCTGCCGAATCATAAGCGCAAGCTTTTGATTTTGTTCGGATGTCAGTCCGGGATCCTCTGCGAGAAGGCTCTTTACCTCCTCCGCAGCCTTTCTTAATATATCGGCATCTTGATAAATATCCGCAAGTGCAAACGACAAATCCCCGCTTTGTCGGATACCGAAAAAATCGCCCGGACCGCGGAGCTTTAAATCCTCCCCAGCAATAAAAAAACCGTCGTTGGATCGGTTTAATACATCCAGTCTCTGTTTGGACACAGCGCTCTGCGCATTGTCCACCATAATGCAATATGACTGCGCGTCCCCACGTCCGACTCTGCCTCGAAGCTGATGAAGCTGCGCCAGGCCAAAGCGTTCCGCATTCTCAATCATCATAACCGTTGCATTTGGAACGTCCACGCCCACTTCCACCACCGTAGTAGACACTAACAGCTCAATCTTTCGGCTGACAAACTCTTCCATCACACGGTTTTTTTCAGCCGGTTTCATTTTTCCGTTTAAACAGCCGACTGTCACTTCGCCCTGATAATACGCTTCCAGTCTCTTGGCATAATCTGTCACGTTCTCGGCTTCCATTGCTTCGCTTTCTTCCACCAGCGGACAAATCACATAGGCCTGATGTCCC
This sequence comes from uncultured Lachnospiraceae bacterium, assembly GCA_948438565.1. Taxonomy (GTDB): domain Bacteria; phylum Bacillota; class Clostridia; order Lachnospirales; family Lachnospiraceae; genus Roseburia_B. The sequence continues at coordinate 759 of CAOJLW010000321.1, forward strand.
ATTTTCACTTCTTTTTTAATAAATTCATAGGCCGTTTTCCGATAAGACGACCCTACCACGCAGTTTTTATTGGGCAAGCGTTTCTTTGGAACTTCGTCAATCACAGAAATATCCAGATCCCCATAGAGGATAATGGCCAGCGTCCGTGGAATAGGCGTTGCGCTCATGACCAGAATATGGGGATGAAATCCTTTTTCGGCCAAAGCTTCCCTCTGCCGGACGCCAAAACGATGCTGTTCATCGGTAACCACGAGTCCCAAATTCGGAAAAAACGCCCGTTCCTGAATTAAAGCCTGCGTACCGATCACCATCGCATCTGGATACATCTGCATATCCTCATAGGCGTGGCGTCTTTCCCGCGCCGTCAGAGAGCCTGTCAAAAGGATCACCTTCCGTTTCAGACCGTATTCTTTACACATTCCGGTAAACGTGCCGTAGTGCTGCCTGGCCAAAATTTCTGTCGGAGCCATAAGCGCGGACTGATAGCCGTTTTCCCCCATCAGAGCCATACACATAAACGCCACAATCGTCTTGCCTGAGCCGACGTCTCCTTGTATCAGCCGCTGCATCACACATTCTTTTTTCATATCGCCCACAATCTCATCCAGACATTTTTTCTGCGCTTTTGTCAGGCTATACGGCAAATGGGACAGCAAATAGGGGATCACCGTCTCATTTTCAATCGGAAAATCGTTTGGAATCACGGCTTTTTTTTCTTTTTGAAGCTGTATATTCAGAATAAAAAGAAAAAACTCGTCAAACACCAGACGTTTTCTGGCCAAAATCAAAGCCTCCATCGTATCCGGAAAATGGATTTGACGAATGGCAAAATTAAATTCACACAGCTTTTCCGTCTCCCGGATTGCATCGGGCAAAAATTCATAAGCCAACGATACCTGGCTTAACGCTTCGCGGACGGTTTTGGCAATCATCTGACTGCTTAACCCTTCCGTCCTGGCATAGACTGGCTGCAGCGTCTGCTGCCTGATCTGATATTGCTCGATCGTATAGATTTCGGGCTGCTCCATACAAAAACGGCTGCCCTTTTGTTTGGCTTTCCCATAAAATATGTAGACCCCGCCCGGTTTTAAACGGTTCCTGATATAAGGCATACGAAACCAGACCAGTCCAATGCTCCCGGAAAAGCCGCCTGCGTCCGCCTGTACCAGCTCCATGCGATTCGTTCGTTTTAAAACCGGAACGGATAAGATTTTGCCAATCACCGCATAAACGCCTTCGCAGGCAATTTCCTCCGGTCTTACCGGATCTTGGTACTGGATATAATCTCTCGGAAAATAAAGGAGTATATCCTTTACAGTATATACCCCTATGCGGTTCATCAGTTTTTCAGTTTTTGCACCAATTCCCTTTATCGCTGTAATCGAAGATTCCAACTCCATAAACACACCCCGGTTTCCCACAATTGACGCACAAAAAATCTCTTTATTCTACGGAAATCACATAATAATAAATCGGCTGGCCTCCTGCGTTGACCTCAACCTCTAAATCCGGATGCGTCTCTGCAATCCGGGAAGCAAAATCCATAGCGTCCTCTTTGGAAGCCTCCGCCCCATAATAGATGCTCACCAACGAGGAATCTTCATCAATCATCTGTCCGATCATTTCCATCGTCACCGTCCCGATATCTGTCCCAGCAGAAAGGATGGCGCGATCGCCGATGCCCATATAATCGCCCTGATGGATGACTTTACCGTCAATCTCCGTATCCCGTACGGCATATGTGACCTGCCCTGTTCGAACCAGAGCGATCTCGTCGGCCATACGCGCGGCATTTTCCTGCGCCGTCTGTTCCGGTATAAAATTTACCATAGCGGTAATCCCCTGAGGAATTGTCAGCGTCGGAACTACCACCACATCCTTATCTTCGCAAAGAGAAGCCGCCTGATTGGCTGCCAGAACAATATTTTTGTTGTTGGGCAGGATAAATACGTGATTGGCATTGACGTTGGCCACCGCTTGCAGCACGTCCTCCGTGCTGGGATTCATCGTCTGA
>CAOJLW010000322.1 GCA_948438565.1 uncultured Lachnospiraceae bacterium
GGACGGAAAATTGCCGACCTGATAGAGGCCGCCCGCATCCCACGCCTCTGCAATCAATTTCACATTTCCCAAGATCGGATCAAAGGCTAAGGACTGTAACAGCGGCGGCTTGCTCATTGGAGAGCCGTCCTCATTCCGGCCTAAAATGCTCGCAAGATCGAAACGGAAGCCGTCAATCCGGTAAGTAACGACCCAATAACGCAGGCACTCCAAAATCATCTGCTGTACGATCGGATGGTTGCAATTTAACGTATTGCCACAACCGCTGAAATTATAATAATAACCGTCCGGCGTCAGGATATAATAAATCTGATTGTCCAAACCTTTATAGGAAATGACCGGGCCTTGTTCATTGCCCTCCGCCGTATGGTTAAATACAACGTCCAAATACACTTCCATGCCGTTTTCATGCAGTTTTTTGATCAGATGCTTTAGTTCATTGCCCTCCTGATTGTATTCCGTCTTGGCGGCATAGCTGGTATTTGGCGCAAAAAAGCTGACCGTACTGTATCCCCAGTAATTTAACAGCTTCTTTCCTTCGAATTCCCTGGAATCTTTCATTTCATCGAATTCAAAAATCGGCATCAATTCCACCGCCGTGACGCCCAGTTCTTTTAAATAAGGTATTTTCTCCTGAATCCCGGCAAATGTCCCCGGAAAATGTACGCCGGAAGAGCTATCCTGCGTAAAACCGCGGACGTGCATCTCATAGATAACCGTATCTTCCAAAGGCGTCAATAACGGCTTGGAATCCTCCCAGTCAAAGTCGTCCCTGACTACCCTGGCATGGTAGGGATTTTCCATAGAATCCACTTTTCTGCCCCAGACGCTTTGCCCGGTCACCGCTTTAGCGTACGGATCCAAAAGAACATTTTTTTTATCAAACAGCAAACCCTTCTTGGGGCAGTATGGCCCATCTAAACGGTATGCATATTCAAACTCCTCGATCTGCAATCCAAACACAATCATCGAATAGACATTGCCGACCCGGTAGCTGTCCGGAAACGGAATCACCGCATACGGTTCATGCTCCATCCTGCGAAACAGCAGCAGCTCACAGCCTGTCGCCTGATTAGAATGAATCGTAAAGTTCACCCCGCCCGGGATAGCCGTCGCGCCATTCATCTCAAAAATACCCGGCCGAACCTGATAGCCGCCAATCTCCCCAAGCGGTATCAAATGATACCTGGCTTCCGGTAGAATCTTTTTCATACTTATCACCTATCCCATAAATGTAAAATATACAAGCACCAAAGTCCCCAAAACAATCCGATACCAGCCAAACACTTTAAAATCATGCTTCTTGATATACCCCATCAAAAAACGAATGACCACGACCGATACCAAAAACGCCGTCACCATACCGACAGCTAAAATGGCAAGCTCCGAAGCGGAAAAGACAAATCCAAATTTTAACAGCTTCATCAAACTGGCTCCAAACATCACCGGAATTGCCAGAAAAAATGTAAATTCCGCCGCAACGCCCCGTGAGACGCCAAGCAGGATGCCGCCAAGGATGGTGGCGCCGGAACGGCTTGTTCCAGGAAAAACTGCCGCTATTAACTGAAACATCCCAATCCAAAACGCCGTCCCCCACGTAATATCCGCAATGGAGGCCATCTTTGGCTGCTTCCTTCCGTTTTTGTTTTCAATGATAATAAATGCGATGCCAAAGAGAATTAACGCCAATGCAATGACAAAATAATTGTAAAACAAATCCTCAATCACATCGCCGGCCGACAGCTCAACCACAGCGGCCGGAATACAGGCAACCACGATTTTAAACCACATCACAAAGGCGTCCTGTCGAATAAAATAGCGTTCTTTGGCGGAAAACGGCCAGATTTCTTTCCAGAATATCAGTACGACGGCAAAAATCGCCCCCAATTGAATGACCACCTCAAACATACTGAAAAAAGCCTCCGATACATCCAGACGGATAAATTCATTCAATAGAATCAGATGCCCCGTACTGCTGATGGGGAGCCATTCGGTAATCCCCTCTACAATCCCGAAAAAAAGCGCTTTTAATAATTCTAACATAACGTCCTCCACTTTATGCGACCCTTTGTTGATCTTATCATGTATTGCCTGTCATTATTCCCTGCAATTACCAACTAGCCTTCAAATTTTTTTAATATCGGCACAAGCTTTTTGGCAATCATCCAGATGCCCGCAACCTGAACCGCGCTCATAACCGCCGTCTGATACACTCTGGTCATAAACAGCGGCCAATATGGACTGCCATATAAAAATGAAATCCAATACGTATTTAAGCACTGGCTAATCAACCACTGTACGACAATCACAGACAGGATAACATTCCAAACGGTTACTTTTTTACGGAACATCCACCCAAAAACCGCCCCTGTCAAAAACGCCGTCAAGGTAAATCCAGGAAAATACGCGCCAACCGGAAACAATATGGCCGACACAATATCGCCAATGGCTGCTACCAGCCCGGCTGTAATCGACCCATAAAAAATAGCTGCCACAACAATCGGCACAAAACTAAACCCAAGCTTTAAATTCCATGTATGTATGGAAAAACGGGCTAGTATGACCTCCATGGCAACTAGGATTCCGATGGCTGAAACGGATTTCACACTCATCTTTGTATGCATGGCTCTCCTCCTTTCTCCGTAGCACGGATCTATTCTGTCGATCTGAACTGCTACCGTAAAAGAAGGTAAACCACCTTTATAATGCAGCAGCGGGATGCGGATCTGGCACCGCAAGATAAACTTTTCGTTCACGTGACAA
>CAOJLW010000323.1 GCA_948438565.1 uncultured Lachnospiraceae bacterium
GTAGAGCGTCGCATTGGTAGTGCGGAGGTCACGGGTTCGATTCCCGTTGCCAGCTGTTTTCGGACAAGGCGGAAATCAAGGATTTCCGCCTTGTTTTGTTATATAGGAGTATATCATGCCGGATTAGGCGAGTCTAAAACGAAGTACAAAGGAGTCAGTCATGAAAGAAGAAAAAAGTAGAGTAACCGTTGAAATTTTAAAATTGGCAAGGCTTGTGATTGTACTTGCCGCTGCGGCAGGCATTGCCGTCTTTTTGTATGTCCGCTATCGGGATGCGTCGGAGCCGGAGCTGACGTCGTCGTTTGTAAACGGAAAACTGGAAGCGGTCAGCGATTTGACCGTTTCCAAATTGACCTATACCGGCTTAATCCGGTATTCTGATGGAAAAATTCCGTTTTTGACAAAGAACAGTTTTTCGATGATGTATACCGCCAATGTGCGCGCCGGAATCGATTTGTCCAAGGCCCGGATAGAGATTGCAGAGGATCAGATCGTCATTACGCTGCCGGAATGTACGGTGCAGTCGGTTGACGTCGATCCGGATTCGATTGAATTTTACGACGAGCAATGGGCGCTCTTTAACTGGACGGAGAAAACCGATGTGATTGACACGGTGGCTGCGGCTAGAGACGATGTTTCACAGAAAGCCGATTTGGAGAGCCTGTTAGATGCGGCTAGGATCCAGACGGAATCTGTGATTAGAGGACTCTTAGAGGATGCGGTTGGAGAACGGGAGCTGGTCGTGCAATAAAAAGATAGAATTCTTTTCTTTTTCAGTTATAATTGACAAAAATTTTCTGGTTTGTTATATTAAATTTAGAAAATATTACAGGGTGGTTTTGCGGTGCATAGAAAGCAGCGTATGCATAGAAAAAGAAAAGGAGGCAATGTTATGTTATTCCAAACTCCTACAGAACAGGAACAGTTACGGGCAAAGATACGGGCGTTTGCCGAGGAAGAAATTAAACCCATAGCCTTTTCGTTGGATCAGGAAAATCGTTTTCCGGAAGAGGCAGTCAAAAAGCTGGGGGAAATGGGCCTTATGGGAATTCCGTATCCCAAGGAGTACGGCGGGGCGGGACTGGATGTTACAAGCTATGCCATAGCCGTGGAAGAACTTTCGCGTGTGGACGGCGGCTCAGGCGTAATCTTGTCCGCTCATGTTTCGTTGGGTTCTTATCCGATTTTCGCATTTGGTAATGAGGAACAGAAACAGAAATACCTGACGCCTTTGGCAAAAGGAGAAAAGATCGGAGCGTTTGGCCTGACGGAGCCCAATGCCGGATCGGACGCCGGCGGGACAGAGACGACGGCTTTGGACAAAGGGGATTATTATCTGCTCAATGGCGGTAAAATCTTTATCACGAATGCCCCAAGAGCGGATACATACGTCGTATTTGCTGTGACAACGCCGGATATCGGTACGCGCGGGATCTCTGCTTTTATTGTGGAAAAAGGATGGGACGGCTTTGAGTTTGGCGATCACTATGATAAAATGGGCATCCGCTCCTCCACGACGGCGGAATTGATTTTTAATGATGTGAAGGTGCCCAAAGAGAATTTGTTGGGCAAAGAAGGGGAAGGCTTTAAAATTGCAATGTCTACGCTGGACGGCGGGCGTATCGGCATTGCTGCGCAGGCGCTTGGCATTGCCCAGGGGGCGTTTGAGCAGGCTTTGGATTATTCCAAGGAGCGTATCCAGTTTGGCAAGCCGATTGCGATGCAGCAGGGCATTTCCTTTAAGCTTGCGGATATGGCGACCAAGCTGCGCTGCGCGCGCTTTTTGGTATATTCAGCGGCGGAACTAAAAGAAGCGCATCAACCGTATTCTTCAGAAGCCGCTATGGCCAAGATGTATGCGTCGGACATTGCTCTTGAGGTGACAAACGACGCTTTGCAGATTTTTGGCGGCACCGGCTTCTTAAAGGGCATGGATGTGGAAAGAATGTATCGTGACGCTAAAATTACGACGATTTATGAAGGCACCAATGAAATCCAGCGCGTGGTGATTGCATCTGCGTTAGTCGGCAGAATGCCAAAATCATCGGGCGGCGGCAGCCGTTCTGCGGCAAAAAAACCGGCTCCGATTACCGGCGTGCGCAAAGGGCATATTTTCAAAGAAGGCGGCGCAAAAGATAAGGTAGCCGCTTTAGTGGAGGCATTAAAGAAAGACGGTCATGATTTTTCGGTCGGCATTGCGGCCGATACGCCGATTGCCCAGGCGGAGCGTGTGGTTTCCGCGGGAAAAGGCATTGGCGGCAAAGACAATATGCAGATGATTGAAGCATTGGCAAAAGCTGCCGGAGCGGCGATTGGCTCGTCGCGTCCGGTTGCCGAGACGTTAAAATACGTTCCCCTAAGCCGCTATGTCGGGATGTCCGGACAAAAATTCAGGGGCAACCTCTATATAGCCTGTGGGATTTCTGGAGCGACGCAGCACTTAAAGGGGATTAAGGATGCTTCCACGATTGTGGCGATCAATAAAAATGGCAATGCTCCGATTTTTAAAAACTGTGATTACGGCATTGTAGGGACAGTCGAAGAAATTCTGCCGCTTTTGGCGGAAGCTTTGGATACCGGAGAGAAATTGCCCGCGCCTCCGATGGTCAAGATGAAACGCCCGCCTGTTCCAAAGCCGGAGCCAATCGGCAAACGCTATGTATGCGGCGGATGCGGTTATGAATATATCCCGGAAATAGGGGATGAGGATGCGGAGATCGCGCCAGGAACTCTGTTTGAAAAGCTTCCGGAGGACTGGGT
>CAOJLW010000324.1 GCA_948438565.1 uncultured Lachnospiraceae bacterium
TATCTCTAAGTTGACATCATTTAACGCAGGAATCCCGGCAGAATAAGCCTTACTGACATGCTCTAACTTTATCATCAACGCCTCCTCAATCAGTAATCTATCGTCTCCATGTACTTCATGTATTTCACAACCATTAAGGCAATTTTAAACGTAATCGCATCTTCAAACACACGCAGATCCAAACCCGTACTCTTTTGCAGCTTATCCAGACGGTACACCAGCGTATTCCTGTGGATATAAAGTTGACGGGAAGTCTCCGAAACATTCAGGTTATTTTCAAAAAACTTCTGAATCGTCGTCAAAGTCTCTTCATCAAAGTCATCCGGGGATTTCCCTTCAAAAATTTCCCGGATAAACATCTTGCACAAGGGAATCGGCAGCTGGTAAATTAACCGTCCAATCCCCAGGGTGGAATAAGCCACGACCTGCTTTTCGGGCAGGAAAATTTTTCCTACGTCAAGCGCCATCCGGGCCTCTTTATAGGAACGGGACACTTCTTTGATCTCGCTTACAATCGTGCCGTATGCGATATGGGTATCCCGCCTGGCGTCACCCCGAAACAAATCCAAAATCACCTCCGCCGTCTTATTCAAATCATCATAGGACTCGTCCTCGGTCAGCTCCTTTACCACAATAATGTCTTTTTCATCTACGGCTGTTACAAAATCCCTGGATTTACCCCCGTAAATGCCCCGGACTTTCTCCAGATCATTGCCCTCTTTATCTCTGTCCGTTTCAATTATGTAAACCACGCGACGAACTTCCGTATCAATGTGCAGTTTTTTGGAACGGTTGTAAATATCCACCAACAGCAGGTTGTCAAGCAAAAGGTTTTTAATAAAGTTGTCTTTGTCAAAGCGTTCCTTGTATGCGACCAATAAATTCTGAATCTGAAAAACAGCGATTTTGCCCACCATAAATACATCTTCACTGTCCCCATGGGCCAACAGGACATACTCCAACTGATGCTCGTCAAACACCTTAAAAAACTGACATCCCTGCATCATCTGGGAATCCGCCGGGGAAGCCGCAAAGCTCTCCGCCGCCTCAATATAACGCTCCGGTTCTGCAAACGTAGCGGCCAGCGCCGAACCCTCCGTATCAATAATGCACAAATCGATTCTTGTAATCCCCTTTAATCCATCTATTGTATTTTGCAGTATCTGGTTTGAAATCATATCCTGTTCTCCTTCTCGTTTTTATTGCTCCCCCAAAACCTGTGCCCCTTATCTAAATTCCTATTCCATATTTTAAGCTAAAATTACAAAAAAAGGAAGCGGAAATTAGTGATATTCCAAGAAACCTTCACCTAAAACCTCCCTGGCGTCAGACACAATGACAAAAGCGTCCCTGTCAATCCCGACTACGATTTCTTTTAAATCCACTATCTCTTTTTTTGAAACTACGCAATACAGCATACACCGGTCGCCGCCGGAATACATCCCTTTGGCATAGAGTCCCGTCACGCCGCGGTTCAACTGCCCCATCAGCGCCTGCGCCACCTGATGATAGCGTTCCGTAATAATAAACGCCGCTTTGGAATATTTCATCCCCTCCATAAGCGCATCCGAAACTTTTGACGTAATAAAAATCGCGATCACCGCATATAAGCCGATTGTCAGACCGAACGTATACAGACCTGCAATCACAACCGCCCCATCTACGATTTGCAAAATCTGGACGACTGAATAATGACGAAGCTTCTTTTGAATCAAGACCGAAACCAGATCCGTACCCCCGGTCGTCGCTTTGGCCAACAGCACAAAACCCATCCCCACACCGGAAATGACCCCGCCAAACACGGCGATAAGCATGGGATCCCCCTGGGCCATATCCATAGACGGTATGACATACAGCCATACGGAAAGCAGCACAGTCGCAAAACCGGTTCTTCCGACAAAACGCGCGCCTTTGAGCCGCAGAGCCAGCAGAAATACCGGTATATTCAAAGCCAGATTCGTCAGCCACAGCGGAATGCCGCCCGGCGCCACCCCCTGGCTCATCCGTTTCACAATAATGGCGATCCCTGTAAACCCCCCTGTCACAAATCCGCCCGGATCGTAAAACCACTGGATGCCGAGCGCGATGCCGCCCGTCCCGGCCACCATCAGCAGATAATCCACATATGGCGGCTTTTGATTCAACAACTTCATAGTCCGTTCCTATCCTTAATTTCATTTTGATATTTTGACACTGAATGACGCAGCCTGCCCCGCCAAGCGAGTTTTTTTATCGTCTCTCCCACTTGCAGCTTGCCCGATTTTTGCAGATAAGAGGATCCGATCCCATACCATACGCTTGTCCCGATCTTGGCCTTGTGGGATAATAAAAACTCTTCCTCTATCGGAGATTCCAGCGCAGAAATCACTACGTCCGGCGTCGCCCCATTAATTTCATTGACAATCGTATCCATATCCCCGACGCAGGCTTCCACCGCATAGCTGCCGGCCGGCGTAAACCGCGGACTGCTCGCTTCAAAAAAAGCCTGCATTCCCTCTACTTCCGCACTTGTCATAGCAATTAAAAAAACGCGTTTTTGACTGCGCGTCACACGCTTTAAAATCTCATGTAAAAAATCCTGATCACGCACCTCACGCATACGTTGTACAGAAGCGTTGCCTGTCTCAGATAAAATTTCACGTTCGCCAATAATACAAAGATCCGCCTGCTCCAGACATTGCTTTATCGCCGGATTTTCATTGGCAACGATCAGCTGCTTCATGGTAACCGTTTCGATCACATTTAAAACGGTGCTCC
>CAOJLW010000325.1 GCA_948438565.1 uncultured Lachnospiraceae bacterium
AAGACATTTACGATGGCGAATGTCATTCAGGAATTGCAGAAGCCAACGCTGGTCATCGCCCACAACAAGACGCTTGCGGCGCAGCTATACGGAGAATTCAAGGAGATGTTCCCGGAGAATGCAGTGGAATATTTTGTGTCCTACTACGACTACTACCAGCCCGAAGCCTACATCCCATCCTCGGATACCTATATCGCCAAGGATTCCGCCATCAACGAAGAAATCGAAAAACTGCGTCTTTCCGCAACCGCCGCGCTTGCGGAGCGCAGGGATGTGGTGATCATTGCCAGCGTATCCTGTATCTATGGATTGGGGAATCCTGCGGATTATCAGAATATGATGGTATCCCTGCGCCCCGGGCAGGAACGTGACAGAGATCAGGTGATTCAGGAACTGATCAGTATTCAGTATACCCGCAATGATATGGATTTTCATCGCGGGACATTTCGGGTGCGCGGCGATACGGTGGAAATTTTTCCGGCCAATTTTAGTGACCGCGCCTATCGGGTGGAATTTTTTGGAGATGAAATTGACCGGATTACGGAAATTGACGTGCTGACCGGAGAGATTAAAAATCAGTTGGAGCATATGGCCGTTTTTCCGGCGTCCCACTATGTGGTGCCGCAGGAAAAAATCAATCAGGCGTGCGTCAATATTGAGCAGGAAATGGAAGAACGCGTCCGTTGGTTTAAGGGGCAGGACAAGCTGTTAGAAGCGCAGAGGATTGCGGAACGGACGAATTTTGATATTGAAATGATGCGTGAAACAGGATTTTGCAGCGGGATTGAGAATTATTCCCGACATTTGGCCGGGGTTCCCGCCGGGACGACTCCCTATACGCTGATGGATTATTTTCCGGAGGATTTTTTGATTATTGTCGATGAGTCTCATATTACGATTCCCCAGGTGCGCGGTATGTACGCGGGCGACCAGTCCAGAAAAACGACGTTAGTAGATTACGGTTTTCGCCTTCCGTCGGCAAAGGATAACCGTCCGTTGAATTTTGACGAGTTTGAGTGTAAAATAGACCAAATGCTGTTCGTTTCAGCAACGCCGAATGTCTATGAGCGCGAGCACGAATTGCTGCGGATCGAACAGATCATACGCCCGACGGGACTGCTGGATCCAAATGTGGAAGTGCGGCCGGTGGAAGGGCAGATCGACGATTTGATAGCAGAGGTAAAAAAAGAAACGCAAAACCACCATAAAGTTTTAATTACCACGCTGACTAAGCGTATGGCAGAGGATCTGACCGACTATATGAATGAGGTCGGCATCCGTGTAAAATATCTTCATTCCGATATTGATACTCTGGAGCGTTCTGAGATTATCCGTGATATGCGCTTGGATGTTTTTGACGTTTTGGTCGGGATTAACTTGCTGCGGGAGGGGTTGGATATTCCGGAAATCACCTTAGTGGCAATTTTGGACGCGGACAAAGAAGGTTTCCTGCGTTCGGAAACATCATTGATCCAGACGATTGGCCGTGCGGCGCGGAATGCCGAAGGCCATGTGATTATGTATGCGGATTCGGTAACGGATTCGATGCGCGTGGCGATTGGGGAAACCAAGCGCCGCCGCGACATTCAACAGAAATATAACGAGGAACACGGCATTACGCCGCAGACGATTCAAAAATCCGTGCGGGATTTAATCAGTATTTCTAAAAAAGTGGCAAAGGAGGAGCAGCGATTTGCCAAGGATCCGGAGTCGATGAGCGATAAAGAATTGGATAAACTGATTGCAGAGGTCAAAAAGAAAATGGAACGCGCGGCGGCGGAATTGAATTTTGAAGCGGCGGCGGAATTGCGCGACAAGATGCTCGAATTAAAGACATACCGTCATGCCAAGGCTTAAGAAAGGGATAGGGGCAAAATCAGATGAAAGAAAGAAAATATATTAAAATCAGAGGCGCCAGAGAACACAATCTAAAAGGGGTGGATTTGGATATTCCGAGAAATGAGCTGGTTGTCCTGACCGGATTGAGCGGTTCGGGGAAATCCTCCCTGGCCTTTGACACCATCTATGCGGAAGGGCAGAGACGTTATATGGAGTCGCTGTCCTCGTATGCAAGGCAGTTTTTAGGCCAGATGGAAAAACCGGATGTGGAAAAAATAGAAGGCTTGCCACCGGCAATTTCCATTGATCAAAAATCCACCAATCGCAATCCGAGATCCACGGTTGGAACCGTAACGGAAATTTATGACTACTTTCGTTTACTCTATGCCAGGATTGGCATTCCGCACTGTCCTAAATGCGGGAGAGAAATCAAAAAAAAGACTGTGGATCAAATGGCGGATCAGATTTTAAGTCTGCCGGAGCGTACTAAAATCCAGCTTTTGGCTCCGGTGGTGCGCGGACGAAAAGGCGAGCATCAGAAATTATTTGAAAAAGCAAAAAAGAGCGGTTATGTCCGCGTTCAGGTGGACGGTGAGCTATATGAGCTGACCGAAGAGATAAAATTGGAAAAAAATAAAAAGCACAATATAGAAATTGTTGTCGATCGCCTGATGGTTAAAGAAGGCATCGAAAAACGTCTGTCTGATTCGATTGAAAATGTACTGGAATTGGCGGACGGTTTGTTGATGGTCGATGTTGTGGACGGTGAAACGATGAATTTTTCCCAGAGCTTTTCCTGTCCGGATTGTGAAATCAGTATCGGGGAAATCGAACCGAGGAGTTTTTCGTTTAACAATCCGTTTGGCGCCTGTCCGGAGTGTTTTGGTTTGGGATATAAGATGGAATTTG
>CAOJLW010000326.1 GCA_948438565.1 uncultured Lachnospiraceae bacterium
CCAAATATGGCATTTATCTGCCGCATTCTTCTGCGGCACAGGCGAACTGTGGCCGTAGGATCAGTGCGAGCGAAGCGCAGCCGGGAGATTTATTCTTCTATGGCGGAGGCAGGATCAGCCATGTGGCCATTTATATCGGCAACGGTCAGATTGTACATGCGAGCTCCCAGAGAACCGGGATCAAGATTTCCAACGCCTATTACCGTACGCCGGTTTGCGTTGTAAGGCTGTTGGATTAGGATTGAACAGGAAAAGCATATCAACAAACCGCAGCTTTGGAATCGTGAGTGTTCCGGATTCCAAAGCTGCGGTTTTTATGTTATGGAGCTTTCATACAGTGGATTATTTTGGAATATAAGGGGTAAACGTGACAGTGCCGTCTGCATTTAATGTCAGAGTTGAGATGATCAAGGAGTCAAGGCCATCGGAAAAACTATAATCCATTGTTTTTGCCATACCGGGTTGTTGATCTGAAAACACATCCGTTACCAAATATTGCGCGCTGCCGCCGCCACGGCCTTCGATCTCATATGCATAGGAAAAGTAGCCGTCTGCATCCGGTTTTTTGGTTATGGATGCGCTTTCGACGGGAACGGCATAGTCCGCGATTGTTTCAGGCGTAATCTTTTCCATAAATTCTTTGACAATGCGTTCCGCATCCGTTTCTGTTTCAGCGGTATCCGTATCGTCTTTCGGCGGGTTATCAATGCTGTCGATAAGGTCCTGGGCGGCTTTCGGATCGGCCTTGGACGGATCGATCGGGAGGCGAAACAGAGCGTTTAAACCGGAATAGGTTTCATTACGGGCAATTTCGCCGCTTGTTGGATCAAACGTATAGGCGTTGGCGTCAAAAAAGGCGCCTTCAGAAACGCTTAAATAAATTTGATGATCGGCAAATATTTCAATATTGTCGCATTCGCTGATGCGGTATAAAACGCCGTTTTCTTCGATTTCCGAATAGCCGCCCAGCAAAGTGAAGGCATTATAGAGCCATGGCTCATACCCCTCTATCAGCGGAGAAACCAAAAAAGAGATATCGGAATAGGCGTCTTGTGAGGTGGACGGCAGGGGCGTATCATCGGATTTGGCAATCGACACGACGGTATAGGTTCGGTCGTTGTGGATTTCGTCGTTGCCTGTCATCGCGTATTCTGAGAGATCCTTGCCGGATATTATGCCAAACAGCGTGACGTCATAGCCGCCGTAGCTTTGCGTTTCATTGATCAGAATGGCGTTTTCGCTGGAAAATGCGTCCATCAGCCGTTGATCGGCCAGTTGTTCGGTTACCTGCTGAGGAAGCAGGAGCTTACGCGCGGCATAGATCGAAACGGATCCGATGCCAAAAATCAGTGTGCAGGAGCATACAACAGCAGTAAGTCGTTTTAGGTTGTTTCGTTTCATTTGTGTGGCCTCCTTTGCCCTAGATAAAATCTGTTGGTTTAACCAGAAATCCGGTTCATCGTTTGGAGTAAGGGCCGATTTTAAGATGTCGTCAATCTTTTTCATCTAAAATAACCTCCAATTCTTTTGCTAATTGCTTTCTTGCCTGGTATAGTCTGCTTTTTACCGTTCCATCGGGTATTTTTAAAATTACGGAAATTTGTGCAATCGGTAATTCTTCCATATAATATAAGAGGATTGGCAGCTTGAAGCGTTCCGGCAGCTGATCTACGGCCTGCCTGACGCGTTCGTGCTCTTCCTGCTGTACGATTCGTTCTTCTAAAGAAGGCGTGGATGCGTCGCCGTTATGCGCCGTTAAATTTTCTTCCAGCGAACACATAGCTGCAATCCGGCGTCTCCAGGCAAATTTTCGTTTTTTATTTTTCCAGATGCGAAGCGCAATGGCAAGCAGGTAGCTTTTGGGATTTTGCGCATAGTTGATTTTGGCGCTTAATTCTACCGCTTTTAAAAATGTATCCTGATAGAGATCATCGGCTTCCTGTCTGTTAGGGGCAAGATGCCTGCAGAAGGAATAAATGGCAGCGCCATATGTGGTAATGCAGTGTTCTAATTCTGTATTTGTCATTGGATTCTCCATATAATAAGACGTCTTATGTTGGCCCTTCACTGATCTATTGTAACAACGAAACGGTCGGTTCGGCAAAATAAAAAAAATTACAAAGTTATTTACAAAGCACAGGTTCTATGCTAGAATAACCAGGTATGAGTTCAGCCCATATTCGGTAGATGGACGCTCCGACCTTTTACTGAGTATCATACATGGATTGGGCGATTAAAATATTAGGAGGATTTCTTATGATCGCAAAAGAAAAGAAACAGGCAATTATTTCCGAGTATGGCAGAACGCCTGGCGACACAGGTTCGCCGGAAGTTCAGGTGGCTATTTTGACTGCAAGGATTCAGGAACTGACCGAGCATTTAAAAGTCAACCCAAAGGATCATCATTCCAGAAGGGGACTGTTGAAAATGGTAGGACAGAGGCGCGGTTTGCTGGCATATTTAAAGAAAACGGATATCGAACGGTACCGTTCTTTAATTGAACGTTTAGGAATCAGAAAGTAGTGAGCCATAAAATAGAGCGGGGCTATGGTCCGCTCTATTTTTGGTTTGAGAAGTTGATGTGGGTTTGCCCATTTTAGGTTGTAGGCGCATTAAAAATAAGGAGAAAAGATATGTACAAAAGTTTTTCAATGGAACTTGCAGGGAGAACCCTCACCGTAGATGTGGACAGGGTCGGCAAACAGGCAAATGGCTGTGCGTTTATGCACTATGGAGAGACAACC
>CAOJLW010000327.1 GCA_948438565.1 uncultured Lachnospiraceae bacterium
GATGAGGAACGCCTGACTGTGAAAGTGTCTGTCGGCGGGGAAGAGACAAACGGACGCCACGTAACGTGGGAATATAGCGAAACGGACGCCTATACCTATCAGGTTACGGAAAATGCGTTGACGGTTACGCCAAGGCGTCTGACAACCGAGGAAGATGAAATTTGGGTTACGGCGATCGATGCGGAAACCAATGCGAAAAAATCCATGGCTTTATATACGGTTGCGTCTGATTTGGAGCGTAAGGACAGCAATGGGGATTCCTTCTATATCGTGGAAGTGGCCGATGACCAGGTATATTCCGGTGAGGAGCTTTATCCGGCTGTAACGGTCAGAAAACGCGCCGGAAACGCCGCTTTACTTGCGGCCTCGGATTATGAGGTTTCCTATACGGATAATATCAATGCAGGCGTCGGTCAGGTGACAGTCACCGGAAAAGGAAATTATATCGGAAGCGTGACAAAGGACTTTACGATTGCAAAAGCCGAGCAGACTGTGCTGGCCTTTGATTTGGAAAAGACGACGGAAAACCTGATTGTTTCCCTGGGGGCGCGTTCCAGCGGGGACGGCGCGCTGATCTATGAAAGCAGCAACCCGGAGGTGGCGACCATTGACGCCTATGGGATTTTAATGATACGCGGAGCGGGAACGTCTGAAATTACGATTCAGGCCTTGGAGTCCGAGAATTATAAGGAGTCTGCGCCAAAGACAGTGACGTTGACGGTTAAGCCGTTTGACTTTCTGTTACCGAAGCCGGATCTGCCTGTGCCAAAACCTGATGATAATCCAGCCAATCCGTCCGATCCATACGCTCCGATACAGCCGGGCGATGAAGGACAGACGCCGGATGCGGCAGCGGGGATTCAGGTATCAAAGACGGCGTATACGGTAGCTTTTGGCAGCAGTCCGTTTACATTAAAAGCGACGGCCGGCGCGGCAATCCGTTATCAGAGCAGCAACGCGAAAGTGGCTTCCGTCAATGCATCCGGGGTAGTTACCCCGCGTCAATGCGGAAAAGCGGTGATTACGCTGACGGCAGGCGCCGCCAAGCGAACGATATCTGTTCAGGTTGTGCCAAAAAAAGCCAAGGCAAAAGCGGCAAGCAAAAAAGCCGGCGAATTAAAGGTTTCCTGGTCAAGACAAAAAGAAGCGTCCGGATATGCCATCGAATATTCGACCGACAAAACGTTTCGGAAAAATGTCAAAAGGAAATTTGTAAATAAAAACAAAACGACAAGCGTTACGCTGAAAAAATTATCCCAGGGCAAGAAATATTACGTCAGGGTAAAAGCGTATACAAAAATCGGTTCTAAAAAGCTATATGGCGCAGCCAGCAAGACAATAGGCAAAAAAATTAAAAAATCATAACGATGGAATTATGATTGGGGCATCCTCCGTGGAGAGGATGCCCTTTTTGTGATCTCGATTGTCTGGAAACTGTGATTGAGATAATTCTCCAAAAACAAAATGATATGTTATGCATATAATTTAGTATGCCTTTCGTGAATTTCCATTGGATAAGATTCTTGGATTGGTTGTAAATGATATAACAAATGTGTCATCATTTAATATCGAAGATAAATGAGGTGGTTTCAATTGAATATGTTTCATGCTAATGGGATGTTTAATTTGCCGAATCTGTTTGGTATGGGGAGAAATTATAACAGAAACTATAATCCAAATGCGACTCAGTTTTCATCTAATAACGTATCTGAGCCAAACAAAAATTCTGCTGAATCAGATACGTGTGATTCTGATCATGTTTGTAATCCGGAATGCATTGAGCCGGCAGTAGCGTCGGAACCGTCAAGTTGTCCGGGCGTATGTGGAGAATGCAATCCGCAAGACTGTCCTAGCCAATGTGAAGAATGCGTCTCGCAAGCTTGTCCTAGCCAATGTGAAGAATGCGTCTCGCAAGTTTGTCACAATCCGTGTGAAGAATGCGTCTCGCAAGGCTGTCCCAACACATATGGAGAATGCGTCTCGCAAGTCTGTCCTAGTCCGCGCGGAGAATGCGTCTCGCAAGTCTGTCCTAGCAAGTGTGGAGAATGCAATCCGCAAGACTGTCTTAGCCAATGTGAAGAATGCGTCTCGCAAGTCTGTCCTAGCAAGTGTGAAGAATGCGGCTCGCAAAACTGTCCGGGTGTATGCGTAGAATGCGGCTCGCAAAGCTATCCATGCAGGTGTGGAGAATGCAATTTGCAAGACTGTCCCAGTCCGTGTGAAGAATGCTGCTCTCAAAGATGTCCGGGTGTATGTGGAGAATGCGGGCCGCAAGGACCAAGAGGAGAACCTGGGCCGCAAGGTTGTCCCGGTGAACGTGGAGAGACTGGCCCTCAGGGAGTTACAGGGCCACAAGGGCCGCAAGGTGTAACAGGCCCCCAGGGACCAAGAGGAGAACCCGGTGCGCGTGGTCCGGCCGGTCCTCCGGGTTATCCGCAAAATAGTATTTTTGCAACGTTTCTGGGACGGGAAATTCTTTTGCCGGAACACGCCAGCCTTCCGCTGAAAATGGATATACCGGATATAACCAAAAATATATCTCTATGCAATAACTATTCCATATGGTTGTATCCTGGATGCTATGCTATCTGTTATTATATTTCTACGGTAATGAAAAGGAGTGGTTTTATAAAGGTTACGCCGATCTTTAATGATGATATGCAGACGATGTATACTGCATATGCAGAGGCGACAAAGCGGAAGCAAGCGCTTACTATATCAAGATATTTCATTGTAGAAATA
>CAOJLW010000328.1 GCA_948438565.1 uncultured Lachnospiraceae bacterium
CCGACGCTCTTCCGATCTAGGAGAAGCAGATGGTGACCCAGAAAGGGGACAATACCTTTGTGGTGGGGATTCATGGCAATTTTGATCAGGCGCAGACCGGTGTAAAGCAGATGTTTTCGGATCCTGCTCTGGCCCGGGAAATGGATGCGGCGGGATATCAGTTTTCTTCCGCCAATTCGATTAATATTGGACGTCTGGCTCCTCAGATTGTATATTATGTATACGCCTATGCCCAGTTATATGCCAGAGGGGACATTGCCCGAGGAGAGAAGATCGATATTGTAGTTCCGACCGGCAATTTTGGCAATATCCTTGCGGCTTTTTACGCAAAAGAAATGGGTTTGCCGATTGCGAAACTGATTTGCGCTTCCAATGAAAACAAAGTGTTGTATGATTTCTTTTCGACCGGGGTTTACGATAAAAACCGGGAATTTGTTCTGACGAGTTCGCCTTCGATGGATATTTTGATTTCCAGTAATTTGGAGCGTCTGATTTACCGTCTTGCAGGAAACGACGCGGCCAAGAATGCGGATTTGATGAAAGCGTTGGCTGCAGGCGGCAGATATGAAATAACATCGGATATGAAAGAGAAGCTGGTGGATTTCTATGGCAATTATGCTACGGAAGCGGAAACGGCGCAGGCGATCTGCGACTTATATCGGGAAACAGGGTATGTGATCGATACCCATACGGCGGTAGCGGCCAAGGTCTATCAGAAGTATCAGGAAGCGTCGCAGGAGACGGCGAATAAGGCGGTGATTGCTTCTACGGCAAGTCCGTTTAAATTTACCAGGAGCGTTATGAATGCGATTGATCGGGACGCATATAACGCCATGACGGATTTTGAGCTGGTAGATGAGCTGAGCAGGATTTCCGGCGTAAAAACGCCGCAGGCAGTGGAAGAGATTCGAAATGCGCCGACGCTGCATGATACGGTTTGTGAAGTCGATCAAATGGTTGATGTAGTAAAACGGTTTTTACATATAAGATAGAATAGCAAACCCCCTCAATTTTGAGGGGGTTTTGTATGTCATACCTATAATTTGAAAAAGAAATTCAAGGTTCCGAACGGATAGACGATAGGCAGCAGGATCATGTCTGTAGAACTGCTGATCAAGGTGTTTTCCATGCGGACGATTGGGTTTAACGTCAGTTCTATCGAGTCTGCATTGGAAATATTGACTGTAAAAAGGCCGTTATGTAAATTTAAAAAGTCGTCTAAAGAAGCCTGGACATATTCGTTATATTCTTTGTATTCTATTTTGGCGTATCGAGCCGCAAATGCAATTGCCGTTTCTTCTTCAATATTGAGATAAGAAGTCAGGGAGAATTCACCGTCAATAATCTGTGCGGCACAGTGATGGGTGACATATTCCGAACACAGCGTCGGATTGAGCGGCATAAAGTCTCCTCCAATAAAGCGAATCAGATCGTTGAACAACAGTCCCAAATACTTGGTCAGGTAATCCGGGATATGGGAAACCGTGATTAAAAAGAGATCGCGGATTAAAGCATGCAGGTTTTCTTTTTGATTGCCGGTAGTTTCCAAATGAGAAAGCTTGTCCTCTTTTTGGTAGGAGGCAATCAGTTCTTCTAACTTTGTTGTGGAAAGGACGCCGTTTTCAACCAGGCTTTGTCCAATCAGCAAATAATCCGGCGTCTGCTGTTTGAGCAGGGAATCGACCTGTTCCTGTGTGAGATACTCCAGTTCGATGGCAAGCTCTCCAAAGCGTTTATCTTTGTGGAGCTGACATTTTAAGATTTCCTCTACCTGAGCGGCGTTTAATAAACCGGCGTGGATTGCCAGGGTGCCAAGCTTTAAGTGCCGCGTATGGTGTTCTTCAATTGCTAACAGCAGTTTGTCAACTGGAACGGCGTGTTTGCTTAACAGGTAATTTCCAAAAAATTGTGAATACATAGGTTATCTCCCTTCAAATCGATTTTTAAGAATAGATTCTATCTGCCATTCCGCAAACGGTTTTTGGATAAAAGTTTTTGCTCCAAGCTGGATCGCCTGCCTGAGCTGGGCCTGTGTGCCGACAGAAGATACAACCACCATATAGGCGTCCGGATCCATTTCTATAATTTCAGAAATGGCGGTATGTCCATCTTTGATTGGCATTACAATATCTACAAAAACGAGATCCGGCGTATGTTGTTTGTACAGATCAATTATTTCCTGTCCATTAGAAGCTTCCAATATATTGCTTATCCCATAGGCAGAAACGATATCTTTTATTTGCTTCCTGACTAGAATCGAATCATCACCGATTAATACTTTTGCATCTTCTAATTTCATAGCAACGCTCCTTTTTCATGATAATTATCTTCTATTTTATACCATACCTGGCAAAGTTTCAATATTAATTCTTCGTGTAAGCTACAAAAATTTTGCGTGTGATTTTGTTTTGTCATTGCATATGCGGAAACTTATGTATATAATGAGGTATAAATGATTCGGAAAGGGGTAAAACGATGGATTATATCATTATTTTTGATGTGGTTCTTGTAATTGTAGGCGCATATTTAATTTTTTCCGGACTACAGATGAAAAAAACAGGGAAAATCAGCACTTTTATTGTAAACCAGGAGGAGATTGGGCGCTGTAAGGATACGCAGGGATTTATTGCGGGCATTTACCGGCAGACATGGGCGTTTGGCGCGGCCTTATTGTTGTTTGGCGTTTTTGGATGTATCAATGATACGGTCTATGCGTTTGGCAGGTTTTTTGA
>CAOJLW010000329.1 GCA_948438565.1 uncultured Lachnospiraceae bacterium
TCTTTTTCCCTTTTTTGCATTCCACGCGCGGGAATTTTTCTTTAATTTCACGGCCTACCATATTGGCAATAATTTCATCCATATTCGTATCCGCAAAATTCATCGTTGTTATGTACTGGCCGTCGCGCATAATCGTCACACGATCCACAATGTGCTGCAATTCCTCCAACCTGTGGGAAATATAGACAATGCCGCATCCCTTTGCCTTTAAGTCCTTAATAATCCGGAACAGATCGTCAATTTCTTTGGCAGTCAGAGCCGAAGTCGGCTCATCCATAATCAAAACCTTTGCGTGAACCGAAAGCGCTTTGGCAATTTCCACCATCTGCTGCTTGGACACCGGAAGATCCCCTACTACCTGTCTGGGATCCAAATCGATCTTCAATTCTTCCAACACTGCCCTGGCTTCGTTTTCCATCTCCTGATCCGAAAGAACGATCCCTTTTCTTTTTTCCCTGCCCAAAAACATATTTTCCGTAATGGAAAGGTGTTTACACATATTCAATTCCTGG
Organism: uncultured Lachnospiraceae bacterium; assembly: GCA_948438565.1. GTDB lineage: Bacteria > Bacillota > Clostridia > Lachnospirales > Lachnospiraceae > Roseburia_B. Next base: position 513 of record CAOJLW010000329.1, read on the forward strand.
TGAATAATGGCAACCCCTATTTCCTGCGCCTGCTTAGGCGTCAGGTTGCCGCATTCCGTCCCAAATATCTGCATCGTGCCGCCGTCCCTTGTATAAACGCCGCTTAAAATTTTCATCAAAGTACTTTTTCCAGCGCCATTTTCTCCAAGCAGCGCCATAACTTCCCCTGATCGCAGTTCAAAATGGACGTCATCCAATGCCTTTACGCCTGGAAAGCTTTTGCTGATATGATCCAGCAAAACGATTGTTTCGTTCATTTTTTCCTTCACCATCTTTCCCCTGTTTTTATTTTTTTGTTTATAATTCTTTGTTTTCTTAATTATAAGCAAAGACCTTTTGTTCAACTAGGGGGTGTAATTACGATTTATCGGGACATTTTTATGCACTTTGCATAGGCTCCTAAAAGGGCATGAAAAAAGCCAGTCCAAAACCTCTGATTTCCGGTTTTGATCTGGCTTTCCAATGCTTCTAAACTGCCCACTGGCCTCTATGTTTGACGCCATGTTTACTTCCCTGGCCTTTCTTTTTCAGATTCGAAGCCGGAACTTTCTTCTTTGCCATTTTGACAATAACATTTAGAATTTGTCAGACGATCCGTTATAGAATATGGCCTTCGTTTATACATGGAAAGTAAACTTGATATAATTCCAAACTCTGTTATAATATAGAAATGGAAAACCAACTTTCCATAACAAGGAGGCGTCTATGAAAAACCGACTCGAAGAATTGCGCAGGCAGCGGGGAATCAAGCAAGAAGATCTAGCCAGAGCCTTAGAAGTGTCACGGCAAACCATAGGCTCTTTAGAAAACGGACGATATAATCCTTCCATTCAGTTGGCATTTAAAATCGCTCGATATTTTGATATGAGCATTGAAAACATTTTTATCTATGAGGAGGAATTGAAATGAAAAAAAGATTAACCATATGGATGACCATTGCCGGTATGATTATTTTGCTGGGAGGATTGCTGCTATACGGTTTTGGAATCCATACCATGATACCTGTGCCACGTCCGGATCTCATCGTTATCGGAACTTCGCTGATTGGCATTTTACTGATCGTATCGGGAACTTGCGATTTGTTGGGCAAAAAATCCAAGGAGATGGAAATTGAAGAAAAGGATGAGAGAAATATCGCGCTGAGCCATGCAGCTATGGCGAGCGGTTTTCAAGTCATGAATTTTGCCATTGCAATTTCAATTTTTGCTTTAATTTTCACAGGATATCTGACCGTCGTCCCCTGTTTTACCATAATCGGCGCATATATGATCGGCCAGATTGTTTTTATCGTACAGCTTTGGCGCTTGCATAAGACGATGTAGGCGGCTAAAGCGTCATCCTATGATTCGGATTAATCCATTCTGTTTTCGTCATGATGATATCGATCCGTGCCAAGGGTGTTGTTTCCATATATTAGAGAATACGGATACTGCCTTAAAAACTGTTCAAACAGCATCTATGATAATAAAAAAATCAGCCTTGCCAAACGTGACAAAGCACGGTACATCAACACAATTCTGTAGGGATTTTTATTATGATTAAAATACTTTGGATCTGCCACGGCAGAATCTTGAAAAGAATCTAAAAAACTGTAAATTCAATAATTTTATGGAGCAAAAAGGCGTTTACTACATCATTTAAATTTGAGTTAGAGTCTTGATAAGACAAATATAGAAAAAAGAATTGATTTGGAAATTTTGCATCATTTTTCATCCCTTTTCTTGGTCTGCCCTGTTTTCCATGCTCTAAGTCGTTGGGCATGACACACCATAACTTGTCCTCTACGTTTTGGGTACTCGTATCCGAAAAACGTACCTCGACTAAGTACGTCTTATCAATCTTCTTTTGTAAACAAGGCGTTAATCGCCCTATGGTATGGGTCTGAATGTTATTGCTCATGTTCTTCCTTTGGGGTTCAAAAAAAGACGCATGATTTACAATTTGCTGTTCCATGCGCCTTTACGCTGTTTTACTAATATTAAATTGATTTACGATTATGCCAATTGCATAACTTCAGCTTCAAGTTCTCTCAGTTCATCAAAGGACAATGATGGAACACATTCTGCAATATCCTCCAGAATCATTTTTCCTTTTTTTATCAACCTTTCTGCTGTTTCCCTGTCTGCTGTTTCCCTGTCTGCGTCATGCCTTTCGCTTCTGATAAACGACTTCATTATCTGTTCTTCATCAAACAAACTCATCATAATCGTCACAACC
>CAOJLW010000330.1 GCA_948438565.1 uncultured Lachnospiraceae bacterium
GTATATAGATGGCGCTGGACATTCTGAGATTGAAACGGTCATAGTTTTTTTGGATCATATGCTTGATGGGTTTGCGCGGCATGGTTTTTTTGATTTGAAGGTTCGAGCAGTGGGGGATTTGGCCGTGGACTGTCACCACACGATTGAAGATACCGGGATTGTGCTTGGAACCGCTATCAAAAAGGCATTGCGGGACAAACAGGGCATCCGGCGTTATGGGAGCTGTATATTGCCGATGGATGAAACGCTTGTCCTTTGCGCCGTGGATTTATCCGGTCGACCCTATTTGGTTTTCGACGGTGAGTTTTCGACCGATCGCGTCGGATATATGGATACGGAGATGGTAAAGGAGTTTTTTTATGCAATTTCCTATAGCGCGGGTATGAATCTTCATATCCGGGTGTTGTCAGGAACGAATAATCATCATATAATAGAAGGGATGTTTAAGGCTTTTGCGCGGGCGTTAGACGAAGCGACTGCCACCGATCCGCGGATTGCCGGAATTTTATCTACAAAAGGAACTTTATAGGAGAAAGAGATGTTGAAAAATATTGTTGCCACGATTTATTTAAAAGATGGAATAGCCGTCAAAGGGCCAAATGATTTTACGCCTGCCCGGGATGTGTTCCAGTCGGCGAAAATTTATAATGACTGCGGTATCGACAAGATTTATATTTTTGATCTTTCCGATGACGATGAAGAACATGAAAAAAATTTGCTGACGATCAAAAATTTAAACCACAATTTGGAAATTAAAGTCTGCGCCGGAGGAAATATCAAACGGTTTGAGGACATTAAAAAGTTATTCTATGCCGGATGTGTGCAGGTGATGCTCAACGGTTCCAAACCGGGAAGCATTGCGTTAGCCAAGGAAGCGAGCAAGCGTTTTGGCAAGGATCGCATATTGGTTTCTGTGAAAAATGTGGATTTTATTTTCAAAAATAAAGAAGCCATGGAAGAATATTTTCATGAGATGCTTGTGTTAAATAAAAAGATGCTGGATGCGGTGGAGAATATTACATCCATTCCGTCTGTGGTTGCAGTGGACAAGTACGATCTGGATGAGATGCTTGAAATTTTAAGGCGTGATTCGGTTCGGGGAATTACAGGGAGATTTTTAGAAGAACCGGATTTGGATGTGATGCTGTTAAAAACCGATCTGTCCAGGCATGGCATAAGCATGGTGAATTTTACGTCGGAGCTGCAATGGTCAGATTTGAAACTGAATGCGGATGGGATGGTGCCGGTTGTGGTGCAGGATTATCGGACGGATGAGGTTTTGATGTTGGCCTATATGAATGAAGAGGCGTTTTTGCGTACGCTAAGTTCCGGGCGTATGACGTATTTTAGCAGGAGCCGGCAGGAGATTTGGATGAAAGGAGAAACCTCCGGTCATATCCAGTATGTAAAATCTATGACGGCCGATTGCGATTATGATACGATTTTAGCGAAGGTTTCCCAGATTGGCGTCGCCTGCCATACCGGGAATCCGTCCTGTTTTTTTCATCCGATTGTACGAAAAGAGTATGTGGAAAAAAATCCGCAGAAAGTTTTACAGGATGTTTACGGGGTGATTTTAAACCGCAAAGAGCATCCCAAGGAAGGATCCTATACGAACTATCTGTTTGAAAAAGGATTGGATAAGATTTTAAAGAAGGTTGGAGAGGAGAATACCGAGATTATCATTGCCGCCAAAAATCCCAATTCAGAGGAAATCAAATATGAGATTTCGGATTATCTGTATCATTTGATGGTATTAATGGCTCAAAAAGGCGTCACCTGGGACGATATTGTGCAGGAGCTGGCGCAGAGGTAGCTTTGGAGGCATAAACCGGGACAGTCCTGTCATATATTATTTTAAAGACGAGGCAGGAGAGTGGTGTTTGAATGCGAATGGAAGATGTGGAAGCGCGTAAGGCGTATGTGCAGAATGTGCGGAGATCGTTTGACGCTCCGGGACGTCAGTATGAATTTGAAAAAAGACCGGATACAAAAGGAGAAGCGCAGGATGGCTTCTCCTTTTTTAAAGTGCGGCTTTTGGTTGCCATATTTATTTTTGCAGCCTATGTGCTGTGCGATAAGACGGGGACAATGTTTTACCAGTATTCAACAAAAGAAGTGGCAAAAATCATTGCCCAAGATTACGACTATGGAAAAACGAAAGACGAGGTGCAAAAGGTGTTCCATGAAATCATACCAGGATCCTGGGAATTCCCCTGATTTTTTCCGTCAGACAATTCGGATCCGATAAGACTCTAGCCAATAATTGATTTGCAGCATATAGGCTAACATTTGCGGGCCGGCCATCAGCTGGCCGTACCAGGGTTTGCCATAGTCGGACGGAGAATTTAAAAAGGACTGCACTTTTTTGGTGTCCAGCAGGGTACGGATAGGGGACGAAGGCGTGGCGAGCGTCTCTTTTAACTGTTGTCCCAATAGCTTTTCATAGGTTGGATCATACGTTTTTGGATAGGGACTCTTTTTTCTCCAAAGGATATCCGACGGCAGGTTTTTTGCTCCGGCGTGCCGGAGAAGACCTTTGACAATGCCGTTGGGGCATTTCATGTTCCAGGGAATATTAAATACATATTCGACAATCCGGTGATCGGCAAATGGAACTCGAGCTTCCAGTCCGTTGTACATACTGGTACGGTCCATACGGTCTAACAGCGTTACCATAAACCACCGCAGGTTTAGGTAGGCGATTTCCCGCCGTCGTTTTTCTTC
>CAOJLW010000331.1 GCA_948438565.1 uncultured Lachnospiraceae bacterium
TATTCAAAAAAACCTGGATGATATTTTGAAGGTGGAGGATGACGAGATTGTCGTTGCCTTTTTGGATATGGTGGAAAATCATAAAATTGTTGTGGAGAATTCGGGACTGTTGACGGTTGCGGCGCTCAAGCGTTTAAATGCGAAGGGAAAGCGCGTGGTTTCGATTTTAAGCGGCGGGAATATGGACATTATCACCATGTCGTCCGTGGTACAGCAGGGTTTGATTTTGCGGGATCGGATCTTTACGGTATCCGTCCTGCTGCCGGACAAGCCGGGCGAGCTGACCAAGGTCGCCGACACCATTGCGGCCGCGCAGGGGAATGTAATCAAATTGGAGCATAACCAGTTTGTCAGCATCAATCGGAGCGCGGCGGTGGAGCTTCGGATTACAATGGAATGCTTTGGCACGGAACACAAGCGGCAGATTATGAAAGCATTGGAAAAAGCGCAGTTTAAGCCCAAGCAAGTGCGCACGATCCTATAGCTTGCCGCAAGGGGGAAGGATATGCGTTTAGAGGAAGTGAACCGGAGGCTGATGCTGTTAGCCGACGGCAAGAACGCCAAGCGAAGCGGCAGCATTACGCCGAATGCCAGGCCAATCCTTGGAGCCAGGATACCAGAGCTGAGGAAGCTGGCCAAGGAGATTTCCAAAGAGGATTTTCGTGGATTTTTGGATCGATGTCCGGACGATTATATGGAGCAGCAGCTTTTGCAGGCGTTTGTTATTGGCTATGCCAAAGCGGATATTGAAGAAGTGTTACAGTATGCCGACCGTTTTATCCCCAAAGTCGGGGACTGGTGCGTAAACGACAGCTTTTGCCAGGGGTTTGCCGCAGCCAAGCGGAACCGTTCGCGCGTATGGGAATGGTTAATGGGGTATGCTAAATGGCAAAAGGAATATGCGCAGCGTGTGGTGGCCGTAATGCTGATGAGTCATTTTTTGGTGGATGAATATATTGACCCGGTGTTAGAGGCGATGAATCAGTTGAATTTTGACGGATATTACACGAAAATGGGGGTGGCCTGGTGCGTGGCCACCGCCTATGCCAAATATCCCCAAAAGACGCATGAATTTTTGCTGCATAACCGATTGGCGGACTGGACATATAATAAAGCGATCCAGAAAATGATCGAATCGTTTCGCGTCAAAGAGCAGGATAAAGAAATGCTGCGGATGTTAAAACGTTGAGACGGCTGGATAAATTTTCTTGACAAATAATTTTATATCCGTTATGATATACAAGTATGCCGCACAGTGAGGCCAAAGTCTGCTTAGGATGCAGCGCCGTAACTGGCGAGTAATGATAATAGGAGGTGCCATATGTACGCGATTATAGCAACAGGTGGTAAGCAGTATAAAGTATCCGAAGGCGATATCATTACCATTGAAAAGCTTGGAGTCGAAGCTGGTGAAAACGTTACTTTTGATCAGGTAGTTGCGATATCCGACAACGGGTTAAAGGTTGGGGATGCCGTAGCCAATGCGACGGTAGAGGCGTCTGTCATAAGAGAAGGCAGGGGCAAAAAGGTTATCGTCTATAAGTACAAAAGAAAAACGGGTTATCACAAGAAACAGGGACACAGGCAGTCGTTTACGCAGGTTAAAATCGAAAAGATCAACGCATAGCCTGGTAATGCATAGTTATGATTCAGATGACAATTTACAGGAACCGGAATAAACAGTATATCGGCTTTGACTGTATGGGACACGCAGGTTTTGCGAAGGCAGGGGAAGATATTGTATGCGCGGGGGTTTCGGCTCTTGTGCTCAATACGGTAAATTCCATCGCCTGCTATACCGAGGAACCGTTTTCTGCGGATACGGATGAGGAGATCGGAAAAGTATGCATACGTTTCCATGCTCCGGCCGGACATGACGCAGAACTTTTAATGAAGTCCCTGACTCTTGGTCTGACAGGGATCCGGGAGCAATATGGAGCCAAATACATGACGCTTAATTTCAAGGAGGTGTAAAGCTATGTTCAACATGAACCTTCAGTTTTTTGCACATAAAAAAGGGGTTGGTTCTACCAAGAACGGCCGTGATTCCAAGTCTAAAAGACTCGGCGCCAAAAGGGCGGACGGGCAGTTTGTGAAGGCTGGCAATATTTTATACAGGCAGCGCGGCACAAAGATCCATCCTGGCAATAATGTAGGTATTGGCGGAGATGATACGCTGTATGCGTTAATCGACGGTACCTTAAGGTTTGAGAGAAAAGGAAGAGACAAAAAACAGGCTTCCGTTTATCCAGTAGCCAGCAACGAATAAATGGATTCGGCAGACCCGGCTTAACGCCGGGTCTGTTTTGCGGAAAGGCGACTTTATGTTAGGTTGTTATAGTTGAGGTGAATATGTTTGCAGATCAGGCAAAAATCATAATAAAATCAGGAAAAGGCGGAAACGGCCATGTCAGCTTCCGTCGTGAAAAATATGTTCCAAACGGCGGCCCTGACGGCGGCGACGGCGGCAAGGGCGGGGATATTGTCTTTGTGGCGGATCCGGGTTTGAATACGTTAAGCGATTACCGTTTTAAACGAAAATTTGTCGCACAAAACGGGGAGGACGGAGGAAAACGAAACTGCCATGGTAAAAACGGGGAGGATCTGATCCTGAAAGTGCCGCCGGGGACTGTGATTAAAGATGCGGATTCCGGAAGGGTGATAGCCGATATATCCGGCGACAATCAAAGGCGGATTATTTTAAAAGGCGGCCGGGG
>CAOJLW010000332.1 GCA_948438565.1 uncultured Lachnospiraceae bacterium
ATGGCAAGCATCTGCTGTTCTCCGCCGCTCAACGTTCCGGCAAGCTGGTTTTTCCGTTCATTTAATCTTGGAAAACGCTGATAGACCATCTCCAACGTCTGTTCCACTTCCGTTTTATCTTTTCGGGTATAGGCTCCCATTTTCAGGTTTTCATAGACCGAAAGCTCCGCAAACACCCTGCGCCCCTCCGGTACGTGCGCTATGCCAAGCGAAACGATTTTATGCGCCGGAATTTTGGTGATATCCTGTCCTTCAAAAATGACCGAACCTGATTTAGGGGACAAAAGGCCTGTTATCGTATGTAAAATCGTCGTCTTTCCCGCTCCGTTTGCGCCAATCAATGCAATGACTTCCCCTTCGTTGACTTCAAAGGAAACCCCTTTGATTGCCTGAATCATGCCATAAAACACTTCGATATCCTTTATTTCAAGCATCGCCATATTTACCGCCCCCTATTCTCCTAAATATGCTTTGATGACTTCCGGGTTGTTTAAAACATCCGCTGCTTTTCCCTCCGCAAGAACCTGCCCGAAATTCAACACGGTCAGCTCTTCACAAATTCCGGATACCAGCTTCATGTCATGTTCAATCAGAAGAATCGTCATATCAAATTGATCCCTGACAAAACGGATGGTTTCCATGAGTTCTTTCGTCTCATTTGGATTCATGCCGGCTGCCGGCTCATCCAAAAGCAGAAGCTTGGGTTTTGTAGCCAAGGCTCGCGTGATTTCTAACTTTCTTTGTTTGCCATAGGGCAGATTGGAGGCCAGCGTATCCGCTTCCCGATCCAAGTCAAACACGGATAACAGCTCCATAGCGCGCGCATCCATCGCCTTTTCCATTTTAAAATACTTTGGCAGTCTGAAAATGCCTTCGAGCGTCGAATAGCGATAGTGATTATGCAGGCCGACTTTGACGTTGTCCTTTACGGACAGATCCTGAAACAGCCGGATATTTTGAAAGGTTCGCGCAACTCCGGCTTTATTGATGTCAATCGTCTTTTTGCCTACGATATTTTCCCCGTCTAAGAGGATTACGCCTTCATTTGGCTGATATACGCCGGTCAAAAGATTAAATACCGTCGTCTTTCCGGCTCCGTTTGGGCCGATCAAACCATAGAGACACCCTTTATCAATCTTTAAATGAAATTCGTTGACTGCGCGCAATCCGCCGAAGGAGATTCCAAGATTTTTTACTTCTAACAACGCCATAGCCTAAACCTCCTTTTTCCGATTGCGTTTTAAGGCAACCGCCACTTTATCCCGCCATTCAATCGCCTTGGGACTCCAGTTAAACAGCATCATAACAATCAGCACGACCGCATAGATCAGCATACGATAATCGCTTAAGCTGCGCAGCATCTCCGGCAAAAGCGTCAAAATAATAGCGGCTATCATAGAACCACGGATATTTCCGATGCCGCCCAGCACTACAAATACCAGAATCATAATCGACATATTGTATCCGAAATTCTTGGGCTGCGCATTTAAGGTCGCCAGGTTGTGCGCATAGATTACTCCTGCCAACCCTGCCAGAGCAGCGGAAACAGAAAATGCCATCAATTTATATTTGGTAATATTGATCCCAACCGACTCGGCCGCAATCCGGTTGTCACGGATAGACATAATGGCACGGCCGCTCCTCGAATGAATCAGGTTTAACACAATAAACAACGTAAGGAAGATCAGCGCGACGCTAATGGCAAACGTAGAATCCTTAGGCGTCCCCGTAATGCCCTGAGGGCCGTTGATAATCACTTCTCCCCCTGGCAGCAGTCCCAGCGAACGGGTATCTGTCGTCGAAATATGAAACCCGTTGGCATCTCTGCCGATAAAGAGGATATTGACAATATTTTTAATGATCTCTCCAAAAGCAAGCGTTACAATAGCCAGATAGTCGCCCTTTAAACGGAGCACCGGTATGCCGATCAAAATCCCGCACACACCGGCTGCCGCCGCGCCAATGCATAACGCCAAAAAATACCGAACGCCCGCCACCGGAATAGCGGAAACCGTGCACTTGGAAAAGAATGCGCTTGTAAACGCGCCGACACACATAAATCCCGCATGTCCCAAACTTAACTCTCCTAAAATGCCAACGGTCAGATTCAGGGAAACGGCCAGGATAATATAGGCGCAAAGCGGAACCAAAAGTCCCTGGAGCAGGCTTGAGACATTGCCGGTCAATACCAATATCTGCATAATGGCAAACAGAACAAACGCCATGAGATACGTTATGCAGTTGCTCTTTGTCGTTTTACTCATTTTCTTCATATCCCCCACCTACACTTTCTCCTGAATATTTTTACCTAAGATACCCGTAGGCTTGATAATCAATATCACAATCAATACGCCAAAGACGATGGCGTCCGCCATCTGGGATGATATATAAGCTTTGCCAAATATCTCAATCACGCCCAATAAAAGACCTCCGATCAGCGCCCCCGGAATCGAACCAATCCCGCCAAACACCGCAGCCACAAACGCCTTGATCCCGGGCATCGCCCCTGTGTAAGGAGTCAGCGTCGGATATGCGGAACAAAGCAATACGCCGGCCAGCGCCGCCAGCGCGGAACCAATTGCAAAGGTCAGCGCAATCGTCCCGTTGACATTGATCCCCATCAACTGCGCCGCGCCTTTATCCTCAGATACGGCCAGCATAGCCTGACCTAGATCGGAAGAGCACACGT
>CAOJLW010000333.1 GCA_948438565.1 uncultured Lachnospiraceae bacterium
CCGTTACCTTTGATATTGTAAGACGGGAGATGGGCAGCGTTCAGGCCGTGTTCCGGGATTCTGTAGAAAACAACGCCTATGCGTTTACCGGCTCGGTCATTAAGCCGGGGGTTAGTGTGCGGGATGATCAGGGTAAGCTGTTGCCGGAAGGGGATTTTACTTTCGTATATAAAGACGGAAATGGCAATGTTACCGAAAATCCTGTCGACGCCGGAGCATATCTCGTGGAAATTATTCCGGATCCTGCCAAATATGTGGATACCACACAGCCTGTAACATTAAATTATACGATTGAGCCAAGGCCGTTAGCGGAAGGCGGTAATTTTAACATTAGCCTGGCCTATCAGACTGTGGAATATGACGGGGACGCAAAAGAGCCGGCAGTAACGGCAATCGACTGTTTGCGTAACGCGTCGGGCGCTGCAGTCGCATCGGGCGGCATATATTCTATGGCGGTAGGCACGGATTTTACGATCAGTTATCAGGCCAATCGGAATGCGGGATTGGCAAAAGCGGTAATTACCGGTCGCAAGAATTATACCGGGACTGTGGAACGGGAATTCCGGATCAATCCTAAGAGCTTTGGCGCAGGCGCCAATATCACGATTGAGTTGGATGACGGACAGACGTATACCTATACGGGTGATGTAATAGCGCCAGTAGTCAAAACGTTGGTGGTGGACGGCAGGACGTTATCCGGAGAGGAATTTACCGTGTCGTCTGAGGGCGTCGATGCCGGGCAGCATCCGTTTACCGTTGTCGGCAACGGCAATTATACGGGCAGTATTTCATCCGATACGCCTGGTGTGGCAAGCGGTTCCGCTCTGTATACCATTGATCCGAAGGATATCGGGGATGAGGAAGAGGTGCTGATTGCGGAGATACCCAATCAGGCGTTTAGCGGCAGTCCTGTATATCCGGTTCCGGAAATTGAGTATCGTGGCCATAAGCTGGAAAACGACAAAGATTTTACCTTAGAGCATCGGAATAATACGGCAGTGGATGTGGGCGTGACTGATGAATCCGCGATGCCGGCCGTTGTGATTACCGGAAAGGGCAATTATACCGGTACCAGGACAGAGCGATTCCATATCCGGGAAAGTATTGCCGCGGCAGTGGTAGGGGCGCTCGATCAAACGGAATTTACGTATACATCCAAGGAGCATACGCCAAAACCGGCAAGCGTTACGCTCAATGGCGAACGGTTGCTGGAGGGTTTCCACTATACCATACGGTATCGGAATAATATTGATGCATGGGTGGCTTCCAGAGACGATGTGTCCAAACGTCCGACCGTTATTGTAGAGGGAATTGGGGATTATGGCGGAACGGTGGAATTGCCGTTTTCCATTAACCGTGTCGCAATGCAATCGCAAAGCGGCGGCGGTTTGAAGCAGCCATTTTCCGTAACGGTCGGGAAGAATACGACGTTTACGGGCAGTCCCGTAATTCCAACATTGTCCATCCGCTATGGGGGGGCAGGTTCCGGGTTTACGTATATTTTGGAGGAAGGCAAGGATTATATGTTGAACGTTTCCAACAATATCAATCCGGGAACGACGCAATATTTCCTTTCTATCTTGCCAAGGGGTAATTTTACGACGACAGAATTGCCGTTAAATGTAGCTAGATATACGATTGCGAAAAAGCCGATTACCGCAGATGAGATTTCTATTGAATTAGGAGAAGTGGATCCGACGCAAAAACCTGCGGTCAAGCCGACGATTAAGATTGTAGATACGAAGCGCGCCGGAGACGGGACTTACGTACCGGAAGGCGGAACTTATACCTTACAGGAAAATGTAGATTATACATTGACTTGGAAAAACAATACCGTGCCGGGAACGGCGTCTGTAACCGTGACAGGTACGGGGAAATACGATAAATCCACGACGATAACATTTGTGATTCCGGGGAATTTGTCTGCGGCAAACGTGAAGTTTACCGATTCCGACGGCTCCAACGAGGGCAGGTATAAATTTACAGGATTTGAGATTAAGCCGAAAATCACGGTATCTTACGGAGACGAATCTTCCGGCCAGGTGGTACTGCGGGAAGGAAGAGATTATCAATATACGGTGATTGGAGACAGCCGGAATTGCAGTAACGATCATCCGAAGGTTCATTTGGAAGGTATCGGCGCTTATGAGGGTTCGATCAAAGAAGAAGAATTTATTATTGAACGCAGGGAGCTGACAGATAAGGACGTCAAGATAGCTCTGGCGGCGAGCTATGATTATAATGAAGGCAAAAACGTAGAGCCGAAACCAAAGATTACGCTTGGAAGATATGAATTGACAGAAGAGGTGGATTACATATGCCAGTATGAACCGGATTGTGCGCTGCCTTCCAATGCAAGCGGCAAAAAATACGAAATTAAAATCGTTGCGGTAGCACAGGGTAATTTTGCCGGCAATGTAAGCAGAGAATATGCGATCGGAAATAATTTTGACGTGAAAATCAAATTTGCAAACGAGGACTGGAATAATCAGGCCCCTTCAACGACGTATACCGGAGAGGAAATTCCGCTGGATTTGATTGTCACCGATGAAAAAGAGGACGGCAGTGTATATGAACTGGTATTGGGCAAAGATTACGACGTGCAGTTTTCACCGGATCGCATCAATGTCGGGAAAGTGGACATTTTAGTTTATGGCCTGGGAGAGCCGGGAGCAGATACCGATTAT
>CAOJLW010000334.1 GCA_948438565.1 uncultured Lachnospiraceae bacterium
GCACCAGGCTGGCTCTTGGATCTTCCTCTTCTCCGTCTGCATTCGTCTCTTTTGGCAGCAGCATCCTGGACTTAATGGACAGCAGAGTTGCCGCCATCACAAGAAATTCACTCATCACATTCAAATCCTGCCGCTGCATCTGACGAATATAATCCAGATATTGATTGGTGATTTCCACAATCGGTATATCATAAATATTGACTTTATTTTTTTCCAGCAGATGAAGCAGCAAATCCAGCGGCCCTTCAAATGCTTCTAATTTTACCGTTAATTCCATATATGCCCCATCCTGTAACCAACTGCCTGCATCGCAACGTTTGCCTGTCTGTTTGGCGTCCGGGTTCTATTGTAGTAGATTTTCCATGGAATTTCAAGTTTCGGTCATAAATTTTCTGTGAAACGCTTACATTAGAGTAGAGAATTTTTATTCATTTACGGAGGTCCTACTATGCATACCTTCTTAGTGTTTTTACTTAGCCTGCAACTTGTAATATCCCCCATACTCTCCTCTATTGCTCACCTGGCTCCCCCGCTGCTGCTGACAGAAAGCGAACCTTCTGCCGAACCGGGCGCCGAAACGCCTGACAATGCTTCCGGCACGCCGGACGACGCCCTCGCCGCTTCCATCAGCGCGCCAAGCGCAATCCTGATGGAAGCTTCCACCGGAACCATCGTCTTTGAAAAAGATTCCCATTCCATCCGGCATCCTGCCAGCATTACCAAAATCATGACGCTGATTTTGATTTTTGAAGCGTTAAAACAGGGGAATATTCATTTAACCGACACGGTAACCGTTTCGGAACACGCCGCCAGTATGGGCGGATCCCAGGTTTTTTTGGAAGCCGGAGAAACTCAGGATGTGGAAACTCTGATCAAATGCATCAGTATTGCTAGCGCAAACGATGCCTGTGCGACGTTTTTGTATAGTAGACATTCAATAGGCCTTATGCATACGGATTCCGAAACCGATAATATATCGTAATCGATCCGTCTCCATTTACTTCTATTTTATCAATCAGTTCCAAGACGGCCTCTCTGGTCAGCGCTTCCATCTGCATAGAATCCTGAAACGCCTTGATCCATGCGTCATATTGGCAGGCAAGCTCCTTTTGCATATCGGTCTGGCTGTATATCGCAGATTTTTGTTGCTGCAAGTCCTGCATTTCTCTATCATACCCGGAAACATATGTCACATACTCCTCCCGCGTAATAAAATCTTCCATATAGTTATCGTATGTTTTTCTTTTAAACGTTTCCATCTTTTTCAGCTGTTTTTCAATGAGTTCTAGCTGCATGGCATAGTAATTTTTACTCTCATGATAGACTTTGAGTCCTTTCAGCTCGTCGATATCCCCCTGCGTTAAAATTTTTCTCGCTTCCAAACGGATTGAACATAAAACGGCCTCCTCTAAATCCGACAAATCAATGCTATGGCTGCTGCAAAACTGTTTACCCTGCGTTTTATATGTTCTGCAAAGATAACCGATAAACCCCTGTTTACCATGTCTGGCATATTTTCTGGACATGGCGTGTTTGCAGTCGGCGCAATAGATCAGTCCGGAAAAAATGCCGTTCCCTTCCATGGCGCCTACGTTTCGTGTCCGTGTCTTTTGTAATTTCTGCGCCATTTCAAACATTTCCGGCTCAATAATCGGACTATGGGTGTTTTTTACAACAATCCATTGCTCTTTGGGAAGCTTCTTTTTCTTTTTATCCTTATAGGACAGTGTATTGACCCTGTTTTGAATCAGATGACCCAGATATGTCTCGTTGTTTAAAATTGTATGTATGGTTTGATACGACCACGTTTTTGTCGTATCCAATTCTTTGGCATTGTGGTATTTTTCCCCAAGAACTTCTCTTTTATATAATGTAGGAATTAAAATTCCCTCCGCTGAAAGAACGGCTCCTATTTTCGCTTTGCCATAGCCAGACAAATATAAGTTATAAATCCTCCTGACCACGTTAGCGGCATACTCATCGATAATCAAATGATTATGATTCTTGGGATCTTTTCGATATCCATACGGACAGGAAGCGCCTAAAAACTGCCCGTCTTTCATCTTGGCCCGAAACGAACTGCGGATGTTTTTCGATAAATCCTCACAATACCATTCGTTTACCAGTCCGTTAATCTGCCTGCTTTTTTTATTCTCTTCATTGTCCGTATCTACGCCGTCTACCACGCCGATAAACCGGATCCCCAGGTTCGGGAGATCGTGATGCAAATATCTTTCAATATGCTCCATATTCCTGGAAAACCGGGACTGTGTTTTGGCAATAATAATATCATACGCATCCAATTGGGCGTCGGTCATCATTTGCTCAAACCCCGGCCTGTCGTCATACAAGCCGCTTTCGTCGTCGTCCGAATATACGCCGACAACTTGATACTGATGCGCCAGAGCGTAATCTGTCAATAAAAGCCGCTGATTTTTTATGCTTGCGCTATCGTCCCCCTTACTGACCTTATCCGCATCTTCTTTGCTTAACCTCAGATATAATACCGCACGATTTTTTATCATAGTCTTTCGCTCCAATTGTATTGATTATATCCTTGTATTATGTACGCTGTTTTTTATGATACACAATACAAGTCCCATTTTCTACCGCTTGACGCTCCTTGTAATCACGTTTTTCATACAATCGACCAGTTTTTTATCCCCGTACACGACATGGACTT
>CAOJLW010000335.1 GCA_948438565.1 uncultured Lachnospiraceae bacterium
AGCGTCTTTGATGGTGATATCGCGTATGGTAAGATTTTCCACATCCTCAAAAAATGTAAGTCTTGGGCGAAATGAGGTTACATTCAGCGGGCTTTCATGGAAGCCGCCGTCCGTATCGTCGTCAAAGAAGACCTGATCACCCTGTCCGTAGAGGATGCCGTTTCCGGAAATTGTGATATCTTTTGCATGGCAGGCAAACAGAAAGCAGCCTCCGTCCCATCCGGTTTCGCGGTTATCGTCGGTAAAGAGCGCTGCAAAGTCCAAAATATCGGAGGGCGCGAGACTGCTGATTAAAACTGCTCCGCCTGCAAGATGAAATTCGATATTACTTTTGAGCGTGATTGTCCCGCTTAAAAATCTGCCCGCCGGAATCACGACGCGCCCGCCGTTGGCGGAAGCGTCGTCAATCGCTTTTTGAATTGCAGATGCGCAGTTTGTATGGCCGTCCGCCACGGCCCCGTAGTCTAAAATATTATAATCCATGTTTTACCTCATTTCTTTTCGATGACAGGGAAAACCCCCTGTATTTTTGATCTGGCAATCATTGATACAGGGGATTTTGTAATATGTTACACAGTTTGTTTTTTTGCAATAAATACAGGGAATGTATCGGTGCCTTTTAATTCTTTTCCGGCTGTGATATGTACATTCTTATCCGAAACGACATATTCCAGCTGGGCTCCTTCTTCTACAACAGTATCCTGCATCAGCACGCAGTTTTTAACCTTTGCTCCTTTGGCAATTTTCACGCCTCGGAATAAGATGCAGTTCTCTACATCACCCTCGATGATACAGCCGTCCGCTGCCATAATATTATTGACTTTCGCGCCCGTGATATAGCGTGTCGGCGTATCGTCACGTATTTTGGTATAAACCGGATTGCCTTCAAAGAGCGCGTCCAGATTCTTAGCGTCCAAAAGCTTCATGTTTTCGTCGAAGTAACTCTTCATGTCGCAGATGCGGGCGGCGTAGCCGGTATGTTCAAATGCCTGTACGTTTAAAGTGGCAAGCTGCGGTTCCAGTATATCGCGTTCAAAGTAGATATAGCCCTTGACATAGGCCGTTTCAATCTGGCTGATCAAAAGTTCGCGGTCGATAATATAGATATTCATCGAAAAATCCTGCACGCCGGTATCTTTCGGATTGATGCGTATTTCTTTGACGCGTCCGTCCTCAATCTGAAGCGTGTAAGAGAACGTGTCGCTGGTCGGATTTTCTTCCACTGCTTTAGCGGGAACTTCCGCTTTCACATAGGCAACTGTCACGTCGGCGCCGCTTTTAATATGCGTATTGATAAATTCGCTGAAATTAAAGTTTACGGCGATATTGGCGTCTGACATGACGACATACTTTTCTTTCTGGCTCTTTAGGAATGTAAGTATGCTTGCAAGCGCTTCCACACGGCCGTGATAGATTTTAACGGCTTTCTGGGCGAACGGAGGGATAATATTCAGTCCGCCGTTCTTGCGCGTCAGATCCCAGGCGCGGCCGGAACCTAAATGGTCTAACAGGGAGTGGTAGTTTTTGCGTACCACAATGGAAATATTGTCAATCCCGCAGTTTGCCATACCCGAAAGGATAAAATCTATCATGCGGTAACGGCTTGCAAACGGTATGGATGCCATTAACCGCTCGCTTGTGAGTTCCGGCACAAGTGAATCGTAGCTGTTTGGAAAAATGATGCCAAGGGCATCTGCATTAGAATTTACCATTGTTCTTCACCCTCCTTTACATCATTGCTGACCATTGCGTTAGGTCCTACTTTTGCGCGTTCTCCGATGGTTACGCGCGGTCCAACAGTCGCAACGCCTTTCTCGCCCTCAGCCGGCATTGCGCCGACAACGGCATGCTGTCCGATTTCAACGTTTTCTCCTACAATACAGTGGGATACAACTGCGCCGGAGCGACTTATGGTATTGCCCATGATCACGGCGTCTTCGACCTTTGCGCCTTCTTCTACTTTAACGCCGGCGAAAAGGATGGAATGTTTTACGGTTCCGTCAACGCGGCATCCGTCGGTGATCATCGAATTTTCTACAAGGGCGTCGGCGCTGATGCGATGACCGGTCATACCGCTGTTGCGGCTGTAGATTTTCCAGTTTTCGTCAAACAGGTTAATTCCGCTGTCCTCCGGGTTTAAAACCTCCATATTTGCTTCCCAGAGGGATGGAATTGTCCCGACGTCTTTCCAGTATCCGCTGAAATGGTAAGCGTACATACGGCGTCCGTCTTTCAGCAGGTTCGGGATAATATTGTTGCCGAAATCGTTTTCGGATGTGGGGTCTGCTTCGTCTTCAACGAGATATTTGCGAAGAACGTCCCAATTGAAAATATAAATTCCCATGGAGGCGAGGTTTGACTTCGGCTCCTTTGGCTTTTCCTGAAATTCCGTAATGCGGTCGTCTTCATCCGCAACCATAAGGCCGAATCGGGATGCGTCCTCCCACGGAACTTCCATAACGGCTACGCTGAATTCTGCATTTTTTTCTTTGTGGAATTTTAGAAAGTCGCTGTAATCTTGTTTGCAGATCTGGTCGCCCGATAAGATAATCACATACTGCGGGTTATAACGCTCGATAAACGGAATGTTCTGATAAATTGCATTTGCCGTTCCTTTGTACCAGTCAGAGCCGGATGCCTGCTGATAGGGCGGCAG
>CAOJLW010000336.1 GCA_948438565.1 uncultured Lachnospiraceae bacterium
TTACAAGTAAATTTTCGTATTCTAAAATGCAGTCTATTCGCTATGACAAAATGCGCGCAGGCCAATCCAGAGGATGTCAAAATCATTTTCCTGCTGTATATTTCTCAGCCTCTATGTACAGACTAGGAATATGAAAAAACATACCTTTGAAAAAAACTTTGCCATCTGCGGTTTGACGGGATGGTGTATGGAGATTATTTTCACTTCTCTGGCTTCTTTCCGCAAAAAAGATCTGACGCTGACCGGGAATACCTCTATCTGGATGTTCCCGATTTACGGAATGGCTTCAATCATCGGGGAAATCTATCCCCTGCTGCAAAAATTCCCCCTGCTCTTTCGCGGAGGGATCTACGGAGCCGGCATTCTTTCGTTTGAATATTTCAGCGGCAGGCTGCTCAAAAAACACAAGCTTTGCCCCTGGGACTACAGCAAGGCAAAACTCAATGTCAACGGATTGATCCGATTGGATTATTTTCCGCTATGGATGGGGGCCGGTTTAATCTTTGAGCAGATCCTATGCAAAAAAAAATAATGGCCGGGATAGGATCCTGATCCCGGCCATTATAAGTTAATTTTTTATTTGGCGGATTGCTGCCGCGCCACGCTGTATGAGCTATACGTATAACCCTGAATGCCGTTGCTGACCGCTCGTACCTTGTAATAATACGTCTTATTTGGTTTTACCTTGACGTCCCGATAGGAAACCGCATCCTGTACCGTAGCTATTTTCTGATAATGCCCGTCTTTGCCATTGCTGCGGTATATCTCATACCCCAAAGCTCCTGTTACTTTCTGCCAGGTCACTTTCATCCTGGACGCCGATTGTGCCTTGACCGTTACTTTCGGTTTACGCAGCAACCGAATCTTCTGTGCGGCGCAAAAACCTCCGGTTATTTTTTGATTGCCCGACATCTTATATGGCCGCACTTTATAACAATAGGATTTGCCGTTCTTGACAGATTTATCTTTGTATGTAACCTTACTTGCTTTTTTGACTGTGGCCACGCGTTTATAAGAGCCGTTTTTGGATGTGCTGCGATATACCTCATAACCGCTTGCGCCTTTTACCTTTTCCCATTTCAGGGAAACGCTGGCGGAAGATTTGCCGACCAGCTTGATTAATCGGGTCTTTTGCAGGGTTTCGGAATCGTCGCCTGATTTTTTCAACCCATAGCAGGACGCTATCCCGGTTGCATCCGCCACTCCGAGCTTTTTCAGCGCCGTATTGGAACTTAAAAACGTCTTGGCGTCGGACTCATTGGAAATAAAGGCATGTTCCACAATAATCCCCGGAAAACCCGCTTTTTTCGCCCCACGGATCACTGCATAATAATCCGAAACCGAACCGTCCGGATAAGCGCTTCCCGCCATGGAGTTTAAGATTTTCAGTCCTCGGTTTTTTAACCCCAAAGACACCAGATTATTTTGAATGGCGTTTGCCAGCTTCCGTCCCTCGATCCCGCAATCAGGCCGGTAATTGGAATTGGGATAAAAAACTTCCGCGCCGCTTGCCGTAGGAACTGCCGCAGAATTGATATGCAGACTGACAAGCACATCCGCCCTGACTCCGGAAGCAATCGAAACGCGTTCGTTGAGTCCGATATAAGAGTCATTGGAACGCGTCATATAGACTTTTACGCCTTCATAACGTTCCAATTCCGCTTTGCAGTATTGGGCGATTTTTAAAGTAAGGGCCTTTTCCCGCAATCCATTGCCGGAGGCTCCATTATCAAAGCCGCCGTGCCCCGCGTCCAAAACGACAACCAAGTCAGATTTTCCCGTCGCATCCACGCTCCCTTTCTTGGATCCAAAAAACATGGAAGAGAAAAAATCCCGGACGCTTGGCGCAAAGAGCTGAGAAGCCTGTAACTGTGCCGCCTGCACGCCCGCCGTACCCTGCGTTGCCAAAACAGCCGCCATCAACACAGCCGTCAATACCTTTTTTAATTTTTTCATGGTCATCCTCCGCTGTCATAAATATTTCAACGCCATTATAACATAAAAATCCCATTTCTACAATATAACGGCATCAACCATTTTTTTCAATTTTTGACAGTCTACCCGATCTTATCTGTAATCCGCCTATCCGTTTTTCATAAATGCCCGCACCGTATTGATGCTTGCAGCCATTTTCTTAAGGTTTGTAAGTTCTTTGCCCATATATGCTTCCAGCTGTGCCACTTCATCCTGCTCAAACCCACTGTTTGCAATGATTTTACAGTGAGGGATCTTCCCTTCCGCATTTTTTTCTCCATCGGAGAACAATACAAACGCATACTTTTCACCGTTTTTCCGAAACACCTGGGAAACTGACATATTCAACGCATCATCCATAACCATAACCCTCTTTATTTGACCTGCCAATTCGAGCAACCATCTATTTTATCGTCATTATAAGCAAAACTTTCTTTTACGTCAAGCTTATTCCTCATTCGAAAGCCGTTCTCACCGGATCATGCAGCAATGTCAAAAACAAGAAAAGAACGGCATAACCCTTATCCTTTGGACTATGCCGCCTAATCAGACGATCGCTTTTGTAAATTCACTGCTTTTTCTCTCAAATGAGACATCGGGGGCTCGAACCCCGGACAACTTGATTAAAAGTCAAGTGCT
>CAOJLW010000337.1 GCA_948438565.1 uncultured Lachnospiraceae bacterium
CCGGGCCTGCTCCTGCGGCTCCCTGCGCCGCCTGCGACTGCTCATACATTTTGGCGAATACCTTCTGCGCGCTCTGCGTCAGTTTTTCCTGAGCCGCTCTTAATTCGCCGACCTGCTCTTCTGTCATCTCTTCTGCATTTGGATGCGCCTCTAAAATAGCTTTGATCGCGCTAAGGTCCGCCTCTACTGCGGATTTGTCCGCCGCATCAATTGCCGCTCCAACTTCCTCTAATGCTTTTTCGGTCTGGAATACAAAGGAATCCGCATCATTTCTTGCATCAATCGCCTCTTTCCGTTTCTTGTCCTGCGCTTCAAATTCTTTGGCTTCCTTAACCGCTTTTTCAATATCGGAATCGGACATATTGGAGCCTGCCGTGATCGTGATATGCTGCTCTTTTCCTGTGCCTAAATCCTTGGCGGATACGTTGACAATGCCGTTTGCATCAATATCAAACGTCACTTCAATCTGCGGTACGCCGCGGCGCGCCGGCGGGATCCCATCCAAACGGAACTGGCCTAAGGATGTATTAGCCCGTGCAAACTGTCTCTCGCCCTGTACGACATTGATGTCTACGGCTGTCTGATTGTCCGCCGCCGTTGAAAATACCTGGCTTTTCTTGGTCGGAATCGTTGTGTTGCGCTCGATCAGCCTGGTGGCTACGCCGCCCATCGTTTCAATGGAAAGAGACAACGGCGTAACATCCAACAGAAGGATATCCCCTGCGCCTGCATCGCCAGCCAGCTTACCGCCCTGGATAGAAGCTCCAATCGCTACGCATTCATCCGGATTTAAGGATTTGCTCGGCTCTTTTCCTGTAATCTGTTTAACCTTATCCTGAACGGCCGGAATACGGGTTGAACCGCCGACTAAGAGCACCTGACCGAGATCCGCGTTGGTCAGTCCGGCGTCCTTCATGGCATTTTGTACCGGAATTGCCGTTTTCTCCACCAAATCATGCGTCAATTCATCAAATTTTGCCCTGCTTAAATTCATATCAAAGTGTTTCGGACCTTCCTGCGTCGCTGTGATAAACGGCAGGTTAATATTGGTCGTGGTAGCGGAAGAGAGTTCTTTTTTTGCTTTTTCGGCCGCTTCTTTTAACCTCTGTAAAGCCATCTTGTCGCCGGACAAATCCACGCCCTCCGCTTTTTTAAATTCATCGATCATCCACTGGGTGATACGGTTGTCAAAATCATCGCCGCCCAAATGCGTGTCGCCATTGGTAGCCAATACCTCAATAACGCCTTCGCCGATTTCAATAATCGATACGTCAAAAGTACCGCCGCCCAAATCATATACCATAATTTTCTGTTCTTTTTCATTATCCAAGCCATAGGCCAGCGCAGCGGCTGTCGGCTCGTTGATAATACGTTTTACTTCCAGACCCGCGATCTTGCCGGCGTCCTTGGTCGCCTGACGCTGCGCGTCGCTAAAATAAGCCGGAACGGTAATAACCGCTTCTGTTACGCTTTCTCCGAGATAGCCTTCCGCATCGGCTTTTAATTTCTGAAGTATCATAGCGGATATCTGCTGCGGGGAATATTTTTTCTCGTCGATCATACGTCCATGATCCGTACCCATATCCCTTTTAATAGAAGCAATCGTCTTTTCCGCATTGGTAACCGCCTGACGTTTTGCCGGTTCGCCGACTAGCCTTTCACCGGTTTTTGTAAATGCAACGATAGACGGCGTCGTCCTTGCGCCTTCCTGATTGGCAATAACGGTTGGCTTACCGCCTTCCATAACTGCTACGCAACTATTTGTAGTCCCTAAATCGATACCAATAATTTTACTCATGATGATTTCCTCCTGATTTTGATTTAAACTAATCCATTTATATTAATTTGCTACCTTTACCATACTGTGACGCACCACGCTGTCATGGTACATATAGCCTTTTTGCAATTCTTCTACTATAATATTCTCTCCCACGGTTTCATCTTCTATGTGCATAACCGCATTGTGGAAATCCGGGTCAAACTCTTTTCCCTCCGCTTCAATGGGTTTTACTCCCACTTCTTCTAATACGGACATCATCTGTTTATAGATTTTATTCATGCCGTCTACAAACGGGTCGTCTTTACCATCGTCCGGCACTGCGGCCAAACCGCGTTCAAAATTGTCAATCACCGGCAGGATTTTTTCCACAATGCTTTTTGCGCCCAGCGCATACATTTGGGATTTTTCTTTTTCGGTCCGTTTCCGAAAATTTTCAAACTCCGCCATCTGCCGCTTCAGGCGATCAGTCAAATCCTCAATCTGCTCGTCTTTTTTGTCCTTTTTCTTTTCTTTTTTCTTAAACAGACCTTTTTTGACTTCCCCTTCGGCTCCTTCTTCGGATGCTTCCTCCCCGGTCTGCTCTTGATCCGCTTCGGCTTGCTCCTGCTCTCTATCCTGCATATCCCCATCCGTCTGGGACGTTTGCTCCTCTTGTATTGTGGGAGCTTCGTCCTGCTGTTTTGTCTCTTCCGTTACTTCTTCTTTGTTCAACTCTTCCACTTGATTACCACCTTTCCTCACCGTCCGTTATATGGAGGGTTTCTTGAAAATCCCATCCATCTGTGTCTTTAACTCCTTTAAGCTATTCATGACCTTTTCGTAATCCATA
>CAOJLW010000338.1 GCA_948438565.1 uncultured Lachnospiraceae bacterium
AGAGGAATTGGATCGCGTGCGGCAGATTTTAACCGAAGAGATGCGGCAGGCGGCGGATTTGTCGGTGACGCTAGAGATTGATATGCATACCGGGAACAATTGGTATGAGGCAAAGTAGAGGTTTGTTATGAAATTTATCGGAGTGACCGGGGGTGTGGGCGCAGGAAAGTCCGCGCTCTTACACTACATAGAACAGGAATTTCCCGTATATGTCCTGCGCGCAGACGAATTGGCGCATGAGCTGATGCGGCCCGGGACTGTCTGTTATCAGGAGATCTGCAAGGCGTTTCCAACGGAGGATATTTTTACGGAGCACGGGGAGTTTAACGCTTATAAGCTATCGGAAGTGATTTTTTCCGATGAAACAAAAAGACGGGTGATGAACGGCATCGTCCATCCTGCGGTAAAAAGCGAGGTTTTGCGGCGCGTAGAAGAGGAACGAAAACGAGGGGAGTATGCCTGTTTTCTATTGGAAGCGGCCCTTTTAATCGAAGAGCGGTACGACAGGCTCTGCGATGAGCTGTGGTATATTGACGCATCGCCTGCGATTCGCCGTGAAAGGCTAAAAATGGGACGCGGCTATTCGGATGAAAAAATTGACGCGATATTTGCCAGTCAGCTTTCAAAGGAAGAATGCCAAAAATACTGCAAGGTTGTGATTGACAACAGCGGAGGATTGGAAGAGGCGGCCAGGCAGGCGCTGCGCTTTTTGCCCTCCGGGTGCGGGCGGTGACAGGCGGCGTTCGTATTCTGATCGGATCAAGTTGTTTTTTTGGAAGGAAATGTGTATAATGTGAACATTACAGAATTTTGGGAAGCGGGGGGAAGCGTTAAGATATGGAATTGTGCAGTATCGCCAGTGGGAGCAGCGGCAATTGTATTATGGCAGGGTCGGGCGACTGCCATCTGATCATCGATGCGGGCGTCAGCGGCCGAAGGATCGAACAGGGACTTCAGTCGCTTGGGCATAAGGCTTCGGAGATGAAGGGCGTGCTTGTCACGCATGAGCATATCGATCATATTGCGGGACTGGGCGTGATGGCAAGGCGTTACGGCCTGCCGATTTATGCGACGGAAAAGACGAAGCAGGCGATTTTACATACAAAATCCGTTGGCAAGATAGAAGAAGCGCTGTTTCAGACAATCGTTCCGGATCAAAAGTTTTGGATTGGGGAGCTGGAAGTGGAACCGATACGGATTTGCCATGACGCGGCCGATCCGGTCGCCTATATTATCAGAAGCCAGGGAAAAGCAGCCGGCGTCGTGACCGATCTGGGTACCTATGACGATGCGATCGTTCAAAAGCTGCAAGGGATCCATCTGTTGCTGCTAGAAGCCAACCATGACGTCAATATGCTACAGACAGGCTCATACCCGTATTATCTCAAGCAGCGGATCTTGGGGGATAGGGGACATTTATCCAACGAACGCTGCGGCCGGCTGTTGGGGAAGATATTGCACGACTCGCTAAAAGCCGTTGTGCTTGGTCATTTGAGCAAAGAAAATAATTATGAAGAGCTTGCTTACGAGACGGTTCGGCTGGAAATTACAATGGGGGATTGTCCTTATACGGGCAGCGATTTTCCGTTGTACATAGCAAAACGGGACAGCGTATCCAAGCTTATAGCAGTTTAAATGGAAAAGGAAGAGGAGAATAAACGTGGAAAAATCAGCAGACAAGACGATTATTACTGTTGTAGGGAAGGACGCCGTGGGCATTATTGCCAGGGTTTGCGCCTATTTGGCCGACAATCAGATCAATGTGTTGGATATTTCTCAAACGATTGTGCAGGGTTACTTTAATATGATGATGATTGTGGATATGAATGCGGCGAGCAAGCCGTTTTTTGACTGCTTCAAAGAATTAGAGCAGCTGGGGCAGGAGATTGGCGTAAGCATTAAATGCCAGCGCGAAGAAATTTTTCAGAAAATGCATCGCATTTAGGGTAAAGGAGACGCGGCTATGATTAATATTTGGGAAGTAAATGAGACAAATGCGATGATAGAGCAGGAAAATCTGGACGTCCGCACGATTACCCTGGGGATTAGCCTGTTAGACTGTATCGATTCCGATTTGGAACGGTTAAAGCAAAAGATCTATACGAAAATTACGACGGTGGCTAAGGATTTGGCCAAGGTCGGAACGTTGATTGAAAAAGAATTTGCAATACCGATTGTCAATAAGCGGATTTCCGTTACGCCAATCGCGATAATCGGAGGGGCGGCCTGTAAGACGCCGGAGGATTTTGCATCGATTGCAGATACGATGGATCGGGCGGCAAAAGCGGTTGGCGTCAATTTGATCGGCGGTTATTCCGCGTTGGTTTCGAAAGGGATGACGCAGGCGGATGAGCTGTTAATCCGTTCAATTCCAATGGCGCTTTGCGCGACGGAACGCGTATGCAGTTCCGTCAATTTAGCTTCCACAAAAACCGGGATCAATATGGATGCGGTGCGCCTGATGGGAGAAATCCTCTTAGAAGTAGCCGAACGCTCCAAAGACCGGGATTCTGTGGATTGTATGAAGCTGGTCGTTTTTTGCAACGCGCCGGACGACAATCCGTTTATGGCAGGCGCGTTTCATGGCGT
>CAOJLW010000339.1 GCA_948438565.1 uncultured Lachnospiraceae bacterium
TCCTTCCTTCATAGACCAAATCGACAATTTCCTGATATGGACTGTCTGCGGGCAGCGCCGCTTCATTTAATGAAGGCATATAATAGGGACTGTTCGACATTAATGCCCGCTGCCCCTCTACCGTGGAAATATAACGTAAAACCGTCAACGCGTCTTCTAATTTCTGTTCATTGCCTTCCTCGGCTAACGTTTTATGAATCCCCATATACCGCGTGACAGACCGCGTCAGCATATTATTGCCGCCGTCCTGACTGAGCCATGGAATCGTGCCAAACGTATAGTTTTTGCCTGTTTCTGTGGTATGTTCAAATTGATTGAGTCCCAGGCAAAGAAAAAAAACGCATTCCCCTTCGTAAAACTGCTCCGAACTCATATGTTCTGTCGTAATAAAACCTTCGTCCACCCATTTTTTAAAATATTCAGCCGTTTCTTGTAACCGGACATTCCCCTTGGCCTTTTTCTCCCCTTTGGGAAAACCCGTTTTCCATTCCGTCCCTTCCGGCGTTCCAAAATATACGGTATTTCCGATATTAAAAAAATAATTAAATGGAAAACCCTCCAGATTCATACCATGACCCATGGTGCGATATCCGGCAGCTTCAATTTTTTTGGAAAGCTCGACCAATTCCTGAAAGCTATTAGGAACCTTCCAGCCATTGTCCTCCAAAATCGTCTTATTATAGTAAATGCCTGTCAGTTGATAACCGGAAGGAAGTAAATAGATGCCTCCATTGATATCCAAAGACGTCAAAAGCGTATGGGAATAATTATTGACAAAATCATAATTGGACAAATCCAAAAGATATTCTTCCTGTGCGTCTTTGAAAAAGTTCTGCGTAGTCACATAAATATCCGGAATATCCCCGTTGGCCAGAGAATACATTGCATAGCCGCTTCCATTGCTTCCGGCATAATTTTGAATTTTCAGATTGATTTCCGGATATTTTTGATGAAAAATATCAAAAAATGATTTGGTAAAGAGCTGGTTTAAACTGGCAATCGTAATTTCATCGTGTTCCTCTTCCACGGCATCTTCTGCATCCGATGCAAAATTCTCTTGTGTCGTCGGTATCTCGCTGCTGTGGCTGCAAGCGGTTAAAGAACACGACAAGACCATCCCAAACGCCAATAATATTATCATTCTTTTCGATATTTCCATAATCTCCTTCCCTTTCTTTTTCACATCCATAATACGAATCTCATATTCCGATATCGGAAAGCGCCTGCAAAACTTCTTCCTGGGTGAACGGCTTACCCAAATGCCCGTTCATACCGGCCTCCCGGGTTTTTCGAATATCCTCTTCATAGACATCTGCCGTCATTGCTACAATCGGTATTATTTTCGCATCCGTTCGTTCCATGGCCCGAATGGTTTTGGCTGACGCAATCCCATCCATAATCGGCATATGTACATCCATAAAAATAGCGTCAAATGTACCTGCCGGATATTTGTCAAAAATATCCGCCGCCTCTTTGCCGTTTTCTGTCGTTGTAACCGCCATGCCCCACTCTTCCAGCAGCGCTTTTGCAATTTCCCGATTCAATTCCACGTCGTCCGCCAACAAAATTTTTAAACCCGCCAGTTTAGACGGTTCTTTTTGTTTTGGATCCTCTTTGACATGATAAAAACTACCCAAAGTCTTTAATACCATTTCGATGTCAATTGGTTTGGATAAATGCGCATTCATGCCGGCTTCATGTGTTTTTTGTATATCCTCTTCATAGGCATTTGCCGTCATGGCAATAATCGGTATCGTTTTCGCATCCGGCCTTTGAAAGGCGCGGATTTTCTTTGCTGCCGTAATGCCGTCCATAACCGGCATCATAATATCCATAATAATCAGGTCAAATGTGCCTGCCGGATGACTGCAAAATATGTCTACAGCCTCCTGCCCATTCATAGCCGGCGTTACGATAGCGCCTTCTTCTTCTAAAATACATTGGGCAATTTCCAGATTTAATTCAATATCTTCCACTAACAGGGCGCGCATTCCGGTTAAATTGACATGGAAATCTGCTAAAGACTCGTTGTGATCGACCTCCCGATCAATATCCATCCATAGTTCTATGACAAATTCCGTGCCGACGTTGAGCTGGCTTTTTACTGTAATCGTACCGCCCATTAAATCCATAAATTTTTTTGTAATGGCCATGCCCAGTCCGGTGCCTTTGTAAGTCGTCCGGGTGCCGCCGTCCTCCTGTGCAAAAGCCTCAAAGATACGAGGTAAAAATTCCTCTTTCATGCCAATCCCCGTATCCGCCAATTCAAACCGGAACAGCGCCTTTTCTTCCGTATGCTCTTTTTCTATAGCGCGGAAATAAATCTTGCCGCCATCCGGCGTAAACTTTACAGAATTTCCTAAAATATTGATAAAAACCTGGCGCAGATGCAGTTCGTCGCCGATGACAAACGGATGTTGAAACGGTTCGATTTCCCGTATCAGCTCCATATTTCTCGTTGCAAGCTGCCCGCCAATAATAGAAGCGCAGTTATCAATACAAGTCCGAAGGTCAAAACTTTCATGGTTGACCTGGGTTTTACCAGATTCAATGCGGCTCATATCCAATACATCATTAATCAGACTCA
>CAOJLW010000340.1 GCA_948438565.1 uncultured Lachnospiraceae bacterium
ACGTTCTACGCCTGCGTCAATCAATTCGCCCAAATACCGGTAATACCTTGGCATCCTTCGTATGACAGCCTGTGAAATCTCTTTCTCCAATTCCTATCCTCCGAACCATTCCCATATCGCTTCATCTGCAAAATATTATAGTGAATTTCTATGCAGATGTCAATTATCCGGAATGAAAACCGGAACTCCCTCCCATGTGGTAAGGGCAAAGCCATCCCCCTGTTTTCTGCAAAGAGAGTCTTTGGTCAATTCAATTTTACCAAGTCCGCCCGGAGCGCTTAAGATATACCGCGGCACGGAAAGACCCGACGTATTGCCCCATAAATGTGAAAGGATCCGGATGCCTTCTGTCACTGATGTCTGAAAATGCATCGTGCCGCTGACATTTTTGGCATGAAACATATAATACGGCCGCACACGCATACGCAGCAGCTCTTTATTTAAACGCTGAACCGTATACGGATCGTCGTTGACGCCTTTTAACAACACCATCTGATTGCCAAGGACAACCCCGCTGTCCGCCAGACGCTTACAAGCCAGAGCCGCTTCAGGCGTAACTTCCAGAGGATGGTTAAACTGCGTATTTAAGTATATAGGGGCAAACGTTTGTAACATAGCGGCCAAATCCTCTGTAACCCTCTGCGGAAGGTTGACTGGCATCCTGCTCCCCAGACGGATAATATCGATATGCGGGATCGTCCTCAGCCTTTCCAAAAGCTGCCGCAGCTGTCCGTCCGTCAATGTCAGCGCGTCGCCTCCCGTAATCAAAACATCGTGGATTTCCGTATGTTCCTGTATATAGGCAATCGACGCGTCCAGCTCGTTTGGTGAAATCATACGGTCTTGCGAGCCGATAATGCGTTTGCGCTGGCAATGTCTGCAAAATGACGCGCAGCAATTGGTAATATTGATAATCACACGGTTGGGATAACGCCGCACAATATTCCCCGCAGGGTTGGTGCATTCTTCTGCGGACGGATCTAAAACGCCGGCCGGCGCCAGTTCCTTGATATCTGGAAGGGACATTATGCCGATGGGATTGCTCATCGGAGACTTCGGATCGATTAACGATGCATAATAGGGCGAAATGGCAAATCGGAATTGCCCGGCTGTTTTTTGCATATCGGCCAACGCCCCGGCTGTCAGGGAAAACAACTGCGTCAGAGCCTCTGTCGTCTGTATCCTATGGGCAAGCTGCCACTGCCAATCTTCCCAATCCTTGCGCGACGCGCCCAAATATTCTAAAATCGCTTGTGTTTGTTGTTGCTGTTGTTTCGTTTGCGCAGGATCCAATCCGCATGGAATCGAATCCATCTTCCGATCCAAGTCCTGCCCGATCTCGTGCAGTCGATTAGAACGCCTTGTTGATTCTGCTGTATTTTTCACATGGACACCTCCTGTATCATCTTGCGATAACGGATATCGCTATCGCGTTTACTGTACTCTCAATACCCCCATATTTCATAAGCAAAATAAGCATGGTCATATCGGTAACCCAATTTTTCCGCCAATGCCAGCGACCATTGGTTCTGGGCGTCCCAGCTTGGGTACCATCCCCGCTTTTGGCATTCCAGAATCAGCCTTGCGCCACAGGCATAAGCCAGTCCCTGTCTCCGAAACTCTTCCTTCGTATCAATCTGAATTTCAATGCCGTAGCGGTAGCCAGAATAAGACGAAGCTCCGGCAACAATCTCCTCTCCCCGCAGCACGGCCACGCCCAGGCCATACTCCTGAAACATTTCATAACTGGCATATTGCGATACCCAGTCCCGGCACCACTTTGTCTTTTGACAGCGGGCAAATAAGTCTCTGTCAAGCATCTGCATAATATCGCCTGCAGGCAGCGTGCAAGCCGCCTGGCGCAGCGCATCGACAGGAAACATATCCGGTTCCTTTTTCAGCGCATAACGGACGACCCGTCTTGCCTTTTCTTTATAACAATGTTCAATCAGGCTTTCCCAAGCCGCGCCATGCGGAATCATAATGATAAAATCCTTATGACAGTCGTCTGGCTTATGCAATACCAGCTCTGGATCTGGTTGGCCTGCCAAAAAACAAAAATCCCCCAGCAGGGCCATTGCCGACGTCGGCTGCCCCCCGGAATCCGCATATTTTGCGTAGACGCGCCCCATTACATTCTGAAGGCACGACCATACCATGGTTTCCTGCCACCCTTCAAACAGCAGCGCCGCTTTCTCGGGCTGCCTTAATTCAAAAATCATTGTATCGGATCATCCCTCCTGTTTCAATCCGGCTTTGCGGCAATCCGCCCGCTTGCCTTTTCATCCAAGTTGTTGTATATTATGTGTATATGTACATAATCCAATAAAGAAAGGAAGATTTTTCACTATGAAAGAAAAAGTTGTTTTAGCTTACTCCGGAGGCCTGGATACGACCGCCATCATCCCCTGGTTAAAAGAAAACTACGATTACGACGTTATCTGCTGCTGTATCGACTGCGGGCAGGAAGAAGAATTGGACGGGTTAGAAGAACGCGCAAAACTATCCGGCGCCAGCAAATTATATATTGAGGATATTGTAGACGAATTTTGCGACGACTATATTATTCCCTGCGTACAGGC
>CAOJLW010000341.1 GCA_948438565.1 uncultured Lachnospiraceae bacterium
GCCGGCCACCAACGCCAGATATATGTCGTCCATCTCCGTATGAAAATCATCCGGCATCCCAAATACGATCTTTTCCTCTCCAGACTCTCCAACGCCTAAAGCAATCTTCTTTTCATGATTATGTAGGGCGTCTGCAAAGACAGTCGAATTGTCAATTTCCACATCATTGCCATATATTTTGTCCAGCTTGCCGTCCAAAGTATAAAACGCCAGATATTCAAATCCACGCAACTTCGCCTCATCCGCCAGCCGCTGTTTAATGTTTTCCGGATCTTCATCTCTGGCATGGGCGGAATCCATAAGGGCTTCCATCTGCGCAAACCGCAGGCGGGTTACTTCAGCAAAATGCAATGACAGTTCTTCACTCATACTATGCATATAAACGTCATTCATATTCCCAATCGCATCCAGGCTTTCCTGATTCATAAAAAACGTAGAACAACTAAAAATCAAAACACAAAAAAGAAGCACCACAAAAAGTTCGATAATAAGATGTCGAGTCATCTTGTTTTTCATTCCGGCATACATCTTACTTCCTCCATGAGACATTGACAAACGGCAAAAAGACACTTCGCCTTGTTTCTTCGACAAAACGAAAAGTGTCTATTGCATAAACCTTACAGCCATAACTCTACATTTTATTATACTATTGCCACTGCATTTTTCAAGCCATTATCTGGCCTTTCTTGTTATTTCAGCAAAAAAATTACGAAATACAAATGTTATCCGGCTATGCGCGTTCCCGAATTGTCACCGAAACGCTATCCCCAGGCTGCTTTCCTATCTTAGAACGGATCTCTTTCCGTATCCCGATAATATAGCAAATATTACCGTCCGCATCCTTTACCCCCATATTTACAATGCTTCCATCATACGGCTCTCCGTCAAATGTGGCATGCACCTTGACCCGGCCCCGACCAAATTCGGCTCGAATATCATAGGGAAATACAACATATGCGCCGCCTGTTTTCCCCGCATCATAAATCATAGCATCGTATTCATATACTTTTTGCTCCATTTTCTTTCACCTCAGTATTGATTCGATCAATTTTCCTGTTGCCAGCTTGTCAATCGTTTTGACACGCATACCGCAAGCAATCACATACATCCGTTTTCTATCCGGATTTCATCTTACCCTCCTCTGTCCGCCCTGCCAACATCTGAATCATGACATCATAATTCTTTGGGTGGTGGGGGAATGTGCAATTGGTACAATTTTTTATCCTTTTTTTCCCCACCTCAACATATTCGGGATTACCCGGGCAATGTTCCCGCGCATACAACGGGCAATAACAAAACAAACAGTTAAAACTTTGCAATCCCGCATGGCATGGAAAGTATTGGCATTCTCTATTTTCAAAAAAACGGTACGAATTTTTTTCCATTTTTCTTGATTTCCTTTTCTGTAATCAACGTTTTTTCAGATACCGGTACCCTCGAGGCTGCACGCGCACCTGCTTGACCGTTCTGCACATGAGCAGTGATTCATTATCCATCTATCGAAAAATATTGTAAATCCTCAAATTCATCGTCTAAAAATTCGAATGTAAATATATGCGTATCATCAAATGATTGTTCTAAATAACTTACCTGCCCATTTTCATAGTCAATCACAGGCTTCCCCAGATTCTCTTTGATTTCATCCGGGCTTAAACTACCGAAAACGTTTATGATCTCCGGCATCATGAACGCTATAATGGAATTGAAATGCGTATTATATTTTTCGGATATTGATTTTACCTGTTCCATATAGCCTTCCTCTGGTTCTTCCTCCCAGACAAATGTCAATCCATGATACTCCAAAGTAAACTGCCTTAACTCTTCATTATATTCCAAAATCGCTTCCTTCATAATCTATCAGATATCCCTCCATGCAAAGCTCTTTTTGATAAAACGACCCCGTTCATATTTACCGCCAAACCGATCTGACTATTCCTCTCCCGGCGGATGGAACGCCAGCAGATCATGTATTTCACATTCTAACACAGCGCACAGTTTGCACAGGACATTTACATCCAGACGGGTAATGCTGTCGGCACAATAAGGATCTATCTGTTTCCAGTTCATTTCCGCTTTGTACGACAGCTTGTTCTTGCTCATCCTTTTTTGCCTGAGCAGTTCGGTCAGTCAAATTTCCAAATATCCGTAATCATCCTCCACATTACCACCTCTACAACTCAAATTTGCTTGTTTACCATTCCATATATGTTGATTACAGATACTAACCAGTCCTTGACGCCTAAAGAATTACAAGCAAAATTTCTTGCCTTTTTCCTTTTTATTTTAATGCACTGCACGCAAAATTACAAATTATCTATGTATAAAATTTTATTCAGGGAAAAGAAATAGCTTTCCAAAGAGTAAAATAATATGTATTAAGGGATGTTCCAAATTAGCGTCCATCCCAACGGACGCAAATATGTCGGAATCACAGGTCAAAAATGCAGATGACCGTCCCATTTTAAAGATTTCTCTATTTTAATAATGGTAAAATCCATCATCTTCCCTCCCAAACTTTTTCGGTAGTGTCAAATACTACCTCATTTTTTGTTACCAAAACGTTGATTTATGGGA
>CAOJLW010000342.1 GCA_948438565.1 uncultured Lachnospiraceae bacterium
GTGGATACAGTAGGCAAGAATGCAAAGAAAATCCAGGAATATATTCAAAATCAATGAAAAGAAGATTATGAATATGACCAGATAACACTCAAAGAGCATATTGACCCGTTTACGGGTGAGCCGGTAATTAGCCCTTATAGGGCGTGAGCAAACCACCGGCTAAGCCGGTGGTTCTGATTTACATGGATGTCTTGTCAGTTCCAAAAGCTGGCAAGCGTCTGTTAGATAGATTAAAGGAGGACATTGACATGAATTTAGCAGGGCGTCATTTTTTAAAATTAAAAGATTTTACACCAGAGGAGATTCTATATTTGATCGATCTGGCGGAAACATTAAAAAAAGAAAAAAAGAACGGACAGGCTCACGCGCATCTGACCGGCAAAAATATTGCTTTGATTTTTGAAAAGACGAGCACAAGGACGCGCTGTGCGTTTGAAGTGGCGGCGCATGATCTGGGGATGCAGGTGACGTATCTGGATCCGTCCGCGTCACAAATCGGGAAAAAAGAAAGCATTGCGGATACCGCCCGGGTATTGGGCAGGATGTTTGACGGGATTGAGTATCGGGGGTTTGGACAGGAAATAGTGGAAGCACTTGCGGCGGGAGCCGGCGTGCCGGTGTGGAACGGACTGACCAATGAATTCCATCCGACGCAGATGTTAGCTGATATGTTGACGATCCGAGAGCATTTTGGCCGGTTAAAGGGTATTAAGCTGACGTATATGGGGGACGCCCGTTATAATATGGGAAATTCTCTGATGGTGACGTGTGCCAAGATGGGGATGCATTTTACGGCGTGCACTTCTAAAAATTATTTTCCGGAAGAGAATTTGGTAGAGTATTGCAGGAAGGAAGCGGTCGGGACAGGGGCTTCCATTACACTGATGGAAGATGTGGACGCGGCGGTAAAAGGGGCGGATGTGATTTACACGGATGTCTGGGTATCCATGGGAGAGCCAGACGAGGTGTGGGAAGCGCGTATCAAAGAGCTGATGCCCTATCAGGTAAACGGAAAGGTCATGGAGCTGGCCGGAAAAGAAGCTATTTTTATGCATTGCCTTCCGGCTTTCCATGATTTGGAAACGGCTATTGGCAGGGAGGTTTATCAAAAGTTTGGCATAAAAGAGATTGAAGTGACGGATGAAGTATTTGAGGGCGGCCAATCGGTGGTATTTGAGGAAGCGGAGAACCGTATGCACACGATTAAGGCGGTTATGTTGGCAACGTTAAAGGAGTAGGTGGATTGAAAGCGGAAATTTTAGCGGCGCTGCGCAATAAAAAAGGATATGTTTCCGGGCAGGAGCTATGTGAGCATCTGGGCGTTTCACGGACGGCGGTTTGGAAAGGCATACAGAAGTTAAAATCCGAAGGGTATCAGATTGAAGCTGTTTCCAATAAGGGGTACTGCCTGATCAGTTCGCCGGATGTTGTGAGCGCGGAGGAATTAAAAAGCATTCGCAAAACTGTTTGGATAGGCAAAAAGATCGTATACTATGACGCGACGGATTCTACCAACATACAGGCAAAGCATTTGGCAGAAGAGGGGTATCCGCATGGAACATATGTTGTGGCCGGTCGCCAGGAAGCCGGTCGTGGCCGCCGGGGGCGTTCCTGGGAATCGCCGGAGCATGACGGTATTTTTATGACGTTGCTGTTAAGGCCGGATATCAGGCCGAAAGAAGCGCCTATGCTGACGCTGGTGGCGGCCATGGCCGTTACCGTGGCAGTTAGAACAATGTATCAGCTTCCGGCGGAAATTAAGTGGCCGAATGATATTGTACTGCATGGCAAAAAAATCTGCGGAATTCTGACGGAGATGAGCGCGGAAATTGATTCGATTCATTATGTTGTCGTCGGCATTGGCATTAATGTTTCGAATCAGCAGTTTCAAAAAAGCATTGCTCCTGTGGCCACTTCGATCGCGCTTGAAGGCGGCCGGCAGATATACCGGGCAGAGCTGATTGAAGCGGTCTGGGAACAGTTTGAAGCGTATTACGACATATTTTTCCAAACAAGGGATGTATCCGGGATAATCGAAGCGTATAATTCGTATCTGGTCAATATGGACAAGCAGGTGCGTGTGTTGGATCCAAAGGAACCGTTTGAAGGAATTGCCCGGGGAATTAACGGGCAGGGGGAGCTTATGGTGGAAACGGAGAGCGGGGTTCAGTTGGTGTCATCCGGAGAAGTGTCCGTGCGGGGGGTATATGGCTATGTTTGACGAAGGAAGTATCAAACGGCAGGAAATTGTACTTTGCGCTGCGAGTGCGTATGAAAAAAAGTTTTATTTGAATCCTCTGTTTGCAGGATGTCCCCAGCGTATCAAGGAGGAACTGAAAATTATGTGCGTCCTTTTTACGGAGGACGTCGGCGGCATTTTGGAATTGGTTTTTGATACGGACGGCGAACTGGAATTTAGGACGTCGGCAGACGAAGCGGATTATCTGTATGATGAGATAGGAAGCGCGCTGAAGGTCAAGGAGCTGCAGCGTACGAAACAGGATCTGTTTGAGCCGCTCCGACTGTTTTATCAAGTGATTGTATTGGGAG
>CAOJLW010000343.1 GCA_948438565.1 uncultured Lachnospiraceae bacterium
TGCCCCGGATGATTCGAGCGCTGGTATGCCAGGAGACGAAACGGCGGCGGATAGCGGCGGCCGGAAGGAGAAAGGCGGAAACGGAATATGGCGTTTTGGCGCAGGCAAAACGGATCGTAAATATTTTACGGCAGATCCATGCAGTCCGGCCATAGGAAAGGCAGGTTGTCAAAGCGGGCAGGCGGATAGTATGGCTTTCAGGCTGGATTCATAGGAAAAAGCAGACTGTATTTTTTGCCAGCCGTTATGCGCAATCGCTTCCCGCTTGTCGTCGTGCGTAAGGTAATATTCTATTTTGGCCAGTAGATCTTCTTCCGATACATAATAGTCAAAATCTTCGCCCGGGACAAAAAATTCTGCGAGTTCCGGTTGATAGTTGGATAACAGGAAGCCATGCGCTCCCATAATATCCAGGCAGCGGAGCGGGATGCCGCTGGTAATGGAACGAAGGGAAATATTTAAATTGATTTTAGAACAGTGAAATACGGAGGGCATTTCTTCGGTGTAGGAAATATATCCGTGCAGCTTGCTTTCAGGAATGCTGGTTTTGTCAGACGATCCAGTAAAAATATCGAGCGTATGCTGCCTGGAAATCTGACTTAGCAGGCGGATTCGTTCGTCGGAAGTGATCTTTTGATCTAAAATATTGGTCAGGATCCGTTTGGGAGGAAACGGATAGTCCGGATTTTCTTCCAGGCGGATATAGGAGAGAGCTTCTGCGAGCAGCTCGTTTGTCATAAGCTCCTCTAAAAAATGATACCCGGAAATTTCTTGCTGCGCGCGCATGGCGCCTTCAAAAAAACCTTTGAGTTTGTCCGGCAGGTAGCGGATTTGATCGTACATATTGTTGTCGTAAAGACTGCCGACAAAGGAGACGCTATAACGATAATCCGGTTTTTTCGGCTTATCAGATAGAAGCAGGGATTGGTTTAACCGGCGGGTGTTTACGGCAAGCGGTTTATGGAATATATGCTTTGCGCCTAAGGCGTTGGCCAGGCCGCACATATGGCGGTCAAATAAAAAGAGATAATTGCAGGGATTTGTAAGGCTGCGGGAATAAATGGTCAGATTGGGGCAGTCATAAATCCAAGAAAGATAAGGGATATGGTGTGTTTTAGCAATGCCGGAGAGTATGGGGAAATAATTAAACGTAAAAATACAGTCAAAGGGATATTGGTTCAGTATTTGATGAAGTTGGCTTTCAAAATCAGCATCCCGATCGTAATTTTGCAGAGGATAGGATATTTTAGCGTAGGAATGACCGAGTTGGGTAAACGCCCATTCGATATCGGCGGCGGAATTTTCGTTCCAGCAATAATATAATAGATTCATAGTCGTTACCTCATTTCATTTGGGGATTTGCCTGTACAAGCTGGCAGTAATCCTGCCATTCTTCTCTGGTTAAGGGATTGGTAAGCATTTGGATTTGAAGGCGCTGGAAATCAGTCAGCAGATGCAGGTAAGGATTGGCAGCCGCATCCGGGACAGATTTTAGCGTATTGTTTCGGAGCAGGCAATAGTCTGCCCAGGTGTCCGTGGTATACCGAAGCGACAGGATTTTTAATGCAACCAGGTAGCCGCCGACTAAAAAATCAAACGCCAATTCAAAGTAGTAATCCGTTAAAACGCCGCGGGATTCATACATTTCCCATTTCAGGCTGTTGATTTGTAAAATATCTTTATGGTAGGGACGATTGAGCGTCAAAACCGTCGAGTTGCGGTTGACATAATAATGGTAAAATTTATGCTCCATAATACAGACGGTTTCGGCGTAGAGATAGAGCATGGAAGCAAAGAAGGCGTCCTCATAGGCAAGCCGCTCCGGAAAATGGATCTGATGCTTGGACAGGAAATCCGTGCGGATCAGCTTGTCGCAGCAGCCGTTTTTGATGGTATTGTCCAGGATAAATTTTTTCCTCTCTTCAGAGGATGCAATCGCAAGCAGCCAGGATGCGGAGCCGTTATCCGGAAGCAGGGAAAGCGTTTCGGAGGAATCCCGGATGGTGTCGCAAAAGACGACGTCGCAATGGTATTGAACGGCTTTTTGGTACATTTCTCCGTACATATTCGGCTCGACCCAGTCGTCGCCGTCAACGTAACCAACATATGGGGTTGTGATATAGGAAAAGGCAATGTTCCTTGCCGTTCCCTGTCGGCCGTTGTTTTGGCAGTTTATCATAATAAAGGTATCGGGATAGCGCTGTTTCCACGCTTCTAATTTTTCCCAGGTATGATCCGTGGAAGCGTCGTTTACGCAGACGACAGTCAGGCAGTCAAGGCCGATCGTCTGATCGATCAGGGATTTTAAACAGCGGTCGATATAATGTTCTACGTTGTAGCAAGGTATGATAACGGATATTTTTTTATGCATAGCTGGATACTCCTGTTTGAAAATAAAAGGATCTTTACAGTATTTTTTGCCACTCCTGACTGGCCAGGGAAAGCGCCGTTTGCCCTAAATGGCAATGGTCGGCGGAAAGGAAACATTCCAAAGTCCGGTAGTCGTCCGTAATCATTTGCTCAAAGACGGATAAAAACGTAATGCCGG
>CAOJLW010000344.1 GCA_948438565.1 uncultured Lachnospiraceae bacterium
TCATAAGTCTCCTCCTTTTATAAGATATGAATAACTTAATATAACAATACTTTAACATAACCTTGTGAAAATTACCATATATTTTTTCATTATTTTCTAAAATAACGGAAATTTTCTTATTATTAAGAATCAACATACATACAAAAAAACTAGCGGCCGTAGAATGGAAAGATGGAAAATGGAGCGGATATACGAAAAACCAGAGTATCTATGGGATATGAAATGAAAATAAAGTACTTGTAATCCTTTCAAAAATTCGTTAAAATAGCTGTATCGGCATTGAGGGCCTCCCGGAACCGGTTTGGGAAGGGAGTCATGCAAATGAAAGATCAAAAAGAAAAAAACGTATGGATGATATGGATCCTGCTGGCGTTTTGTCTGTCCGGCTGCGGTAAATCCGGAGAGGCTTATTTTATGGAATCGACAGAGGATACGCAAGCCGTTTCCTATGATTTTACGGAAGAGTCCACGGAAGAACCGGCTGCGCGTCCGCCCGCGGATTGCTGCGTTCATATCTGCGGCGCGGTAAGAAACCCGGGCGTCTATTCGCTTCCGTCCGGAAGCCGGATTTATGAGGCGATTGCGAAAGCCGGCGGCTTGTCGGCAGAAGCTTGTCAAGACAGCGTCAATCAGGCGGAGACCATAACGGACGGCCAGATGATCCGGATACCTACCGAAGAAGAGGCCGCTATGCAGGAAGAACCGCCCCAGGCGGATCCAACCGGACAGGACGGTCGGATCAATCTCAACACGGCTGATATCGATACGCTGATGACATTACCCGGCATCGGCGCGTCTAAAGCCCAAAGCATTCTGGCTTACCGGGAAGCGCAGGGAGGATTTTCCTCTATAGAGGATATTATGAACATTACAGGCATCAAGGAAGGTGTCTATACCAAGATAAAGGATTATATTACGGTTAATTGAGGTGTATACATGGCAAAAAGAGTTCTCGTTGTAGATGATGAAAAGTTGATCGTGAAAGGCATCCGCTTCAGTCTGGAACAAGACGGCATGGAAGTGGACTGCGCTTATGACGGAGAAGAAGCGCTTCGTATGGCAAGCGATCAGGAATACGATTTAATCCTGTTGGATATTATGCTGCCCAAGATGGACGGCTTTACGGTATGCCAGCATATCCGCGAATTTTCCAGCGTACCGATTGTAATGCTGACGGCAAAAGGCGACGATATGGATAAAATTTTAGGTCTGGAATACGGAGCGGACGACTATATTACCAAGCCGTTTAATATTTTAGAGGTCAAAGCCAGAATTAAAGCGATTATGCGCCGCGTGTCGGCAGGTAAGCCCAAACAGGAAAAAATATCCGTCATTGAAAACGGCGATTTGAAAATGGACTGCGAGAGCAGACGTCTCTATGTAAAAGGCAAGGAAATCAACCTGACTGCCAAAGAATTCGATCTGCTGGAGCTTTTGGTAACGCATCCCAATAAAGTATACGGCAGGGAACGTTTGTTAAATCTGGTCTGGGGATATGAATATCCGGGCGACGTCCGGACAGTGGACGTCCATGTCAGGAGAATGCGTGAAAAGATCGAGAGCAACCCCAGCGAGCCCAAATACGTGCATACCAAATGGGGCGTCGGCTACTATTACCAGGGTTAGAGGACGTTTGTTGATGGACAGATAAGGTGTAGAAATGTCAAAGAAAAAATTCCTTGTTTTTTTTAGAAGCCTGAAGATTCGGCTTGTTTTTCTTTTTTTTATTATCGGAATTCTGCCCACTATGGCGCTCCGTGTGGGTATGCTTCGCTCTTATGAAAAAAAGGCCGTTTCCAACCGCAGCATTGACGTATTAAGTCAGGCGCGGATCCTAACGAATCAAATCGTATTTAATAATTATCTGGAAGACGCCAATTCTGAACTGATCAATTCTCAGCTTGATCAGCTATCCAATATCTATGACGGGCGGATTATGATCATTGACAGCAATTTTCGTATTATCAAAGACACCTATGCTCTGGATGAAACAAAAACGATCGTATCGGAAGAGGTAATCCGCAGTTTTCGGGGTGAGGAGATTTCCAAACATGATTCGGAAAACGGATATATTGAAATGACCGTTCCGCTTACGGAACCGGAAAACAAAGATACGATCGGCGTGCTGCTTGTCAGCGTATCCACGGACAGTATCATACTCAATCAGGAATATCTGGAAAACAGCGCGCGGATTATCGAGCTTATCAGCGCCATGGCGGTTATGTTGGCTGCGGTAGGCCTTGCCGCGGCTCTCATTCGGCCTTTTCACAAGATGGCCAAAGAAATTTCAGAGATCCAAAACGGCTATAAGGATGAACTGGAAATCCATGCCTATACGGAAACAGAAATTATCTCTTCCAGTTTTAACCAGTTATTTGGCAGGATGAAAGTGATCGATAAGTCCAGAGAGGAGTTTGTCTCAAACGTTTCCCACGAATTAAAAACCCCGTTAGCCTCTATGAAAGTATTGGCCGATTCCGTCAGTATGCCAGAGGACGCCCCGTGAGAGCTATCTGGAGAAGTGATGGGCGATATCGGC
>CAOJLW010000345.1 GCA_948438565.1 uncultured Lachnospiraceae bacterium
CGTACAGCGGGATTATATGGCGGGGGAAGTCAGTAAAGATATTACCCGCCGCTTTTTATTGCCGCGAGAGGTTGTGGAGGCGCATGAAGAGGGGTTAATCCATTTTCATGATTCCGATTATTTTGCGCAGCATATGCACAATTGCTGCCTGGTCAATCTGGGGGATATGCTGCAGAACGGAACTGTGATCAGCGGGACGATGATCGAAAAGCCGCACAGCTTTTCCACGGCCTGCAATATTGCAACGCAGATTATCGCACAGATTGCCAGCTCCCAGTACGGCGGGCAGAGCATTTCACTTTCCCATTTGGCTCCGTTTGTCGATGTCAGCCGCCACAGGTTTCGCAAGGAAGTGCGCAGGGAATTCGAACTGGCTGGCATCGCTTTAGATGAGGAGCAATTAAACCGGGTGGCGGAATCCCGGGTTTTAGAGGAAATCAACCGCGGCGTACAGATGATTCAGTATCAGGTGATTACCCTGATGACGACGAACGGACAGGCTCCGTTTGTGACCGTGTTTATGTATTTGGATGAAGTGCCGGAGGGCAGGCTGCGGGACGATTTGGCGCTTGTGATTGAGGAAGTGCTTAAGCAGAGGATTGACGGCGTTAAAAATGAGGCCGGCGTCAAGATTACCCCGGCGTTTCCCAAACTCATCTACGTCCTGGAAGAAGATAATATTACGGAAGAGAGTAAATACTGGGGATTGACGCGTCTGGCGGCGGAGTGTACCGCAAAGCGCATGGTGCCGGATTATATTTCCGAAAAAGTGATGCATGAGCTTAAGGAGGGCAATTGCTATCCATGTATGGGCTGCCGTTCTTTTTTAAATCTCTATCAGGGACAGGACGGTAAATATCAGTTTTATGGAAGATTTAACCAGGGCGTCGTTACGTTAAATTTGGTAGACGCAGCCTGTAGCTCCGGACGGGATATGGATCGCTTCTGGGAGATTTTGGACGAACGCTTATCGTTGTGTAAAAAGGCGCTGCTCTGCCGCCATAACCGCCTAAAGGGCACGCCCTCCGATGTGGCGCCGATCCTTTGGCAGTACGGCGCATTGGGGAGGTTAGAAAAAGGAGAGCCGATTGATAAGCTGCTTTACGGCGGATATTCGTCGATTTCCCTGGGGTATGCGGGATTGTCGGAATGCGTGTTTTATATGACGGGCAAATCGCATACCGATCCGTCGGCTACGCCGTTTGCGCTTGCGGTGATGCAGCGTTTGAACGATGCGTGCGAGCAGTGGAAGAAAGAGACGGATATCGGGTTTAGCGTGTATGGGACGCCGTTAGAGTCCACGACCTATAAATTTTCCAAATGTCTGCAAAAACGATTTGGCATGATTCCGGGCGTAACCGATAAAAATTATATTACAAACAGCTATCACGTACACGTCAGTGAAGAAATTGACGCGTTTTGTAAGCTTAAATTTGAAGCGCAGTTCCAGAAGCTTTCCCCGGGCGGGGCGATCAGCTATGTGGAGGTTCCGAATATGACGCATAATTTAGAAGCGGTGCTTGCGGTGATGCAGTATATTTATGAGAATATTATGTATGCGGAATTGAACACCAAAAGCGATTATTGCCAGATATGCGGTTTTGACGGAGAGATTAAAATTGTCACGGACGAGGACGGCAAGCTGGTCTGGGAATGTCCAAGCTGCGGCAACCGGGATCAGGATAAGATGAATGTGGCGCGCAGAACCTGCGGCTATATTGGCACGCAGTTTTGGAACCAGGGCAGGACGCAGGAGATCAAAGACCGGGTACTGCATCTATAGGCAGGCCGAAACGGCGGCAAGGAGTATGGGATGAATTATGCGGCAATCAAACATTGTGATATTGCAAATGGACTTGGAGTGCGGACAACCTTGTTTGTTTCCGGCTGTAGGAACTGCTGTAAGGGCTGCTTTCAGCCGGAAACCTGGGATTTTGCGTATGGAGAGCCGTTTACCAGGGAGGTGGAGGACGCGCTGATTGCGTCCTTACAGCCTGCCTATATCCGCGGTCTGACGCTTTTGGGCGGCGATCCGATGGAGCCGGAAAATCAAAAGGCTCTGCTGCCGTTTTTAAAACGCGTCAGGGATCAATATCCCCAAAAGGATATCTGGGCGTATACGGGTTATATATTAGACCGGGATTTGATTCCGGGCGGCGCGTGTTATACAGCCGATACGGCCGATTTGCTGTCGTTTTTTGACGTGCTGGTAGACGGGCCGTTTGTGGAGGAGGAAGCCAGTATTACATTACAATATAGAGGCTCGGCCAACCAGCGTCTGATTGACTGTAAGCGGTTTTTGAAAGATGGAGAAATCCGCCTGTTTTTGCCGGACGCAGAGGAAGCGTAAAAAGAAAAAATGGGTAGATAGGATATATGCGGAAGGGCGAAGTATGAAGAAAGTGAAAAAAAAGGATTTTGAACAAAGATTTGCACAAGAAGAAGCAGACTAAAAATTAGCGAATTGATGATTAATCCGGAAGGGGATATGGTGGTATATTACCACGATGACGCTATG
>CAOJLW010000346.1 GCA_948438565.1 uncultured Lachnospiraceae bacterium
TTAACAATCCCCTAAGGTGTGCGGATGGAAGCGCTTGCCTTATGGAAAAAATATTGTTTATTTAAATTATAGTCAGAAAAAGGTAAAGTATACGGAATTCAGGTATATATTTCAAAAAAAAGTATATATTGTATCAAGATAAGACGAGGATCATGATAATGGAAATGAAGATAGGTATGCTGATTTTGGCAGGCGTATGTATATTGGCGCTTGCAATTGGATTTTTAAAGAGAAAGGCAGAAATTGTGCTGAATTTTTTTGTGCGGACTCTTTTGGGACTGATGGCCATCTATTTTATCAATATGCTGCTGGCAGAGATCGGGATACAGGGAGCCGTAGGGATGAATCCGATCAGCGCTTTGGCAGTTGGAAGCCTTGGTACAGGCGGCTTGGCATTGCTTTACGGTATTTTGTTTTACAATATGTTGTGAATAATTTACAAAAATTAAAAAAATGCCAGAATACTATAGACAAATATGAAAACAGGTAATATAATTCAGAACTATAAAACAGATGCGGGGTGATGTATTGGGGATGTGAAACGGATACTGCTGATGAGTCTTTTATCTATAGCGGCAGTCGAGGATATTCGATCCCATCAGATATCAAACAGGCTGATTATAACCGGTCTTTTGATTGGGATCATATTTCAGGCCTGGGAGTACCAGGCGTTGGGTATTTATTATTTTTTCAGGAACATATCGGTTCCGGTTATTCTCTTATATCTTTTATTTCAAATGCGTGTCCTTGGGGCAGGCGATATCAAATTATTTTCCATGATAGGCGGTATACTTACAATTTGGGAATTACAGAGGTGCATGGCATATAGTTTTTTGGCCGCAGGCGCGGGCAGTTTGTTGTTTTTGGCCGCGGATAAAA
Organism: uncultured Lachnospiraceae bacterium; assembly: GCA_948438565.1. Lineage (GTDB taxonomy): Bacteria > Bacillota > Clostridia > Lachnospirales > Lachnospiraceae > Roseburia_B. Next base: position 880 of record CAOJLW010000346.1, read on the forward strand.
GCAGAAAAATAAAGCTTTGGTATGCGGCTCGCTATCTGTTTGCGTGTTTGCACACGGGATGGATACCGGTTTATAGGCCGCCAAAAGAAGCAGAGGACTTGGTTTTTGCTTTTTCTGTTCCCGTGTTTTTCGGTACGGTTTGCGCATTGTATTTTCCGGTTCAGTGACAAAACGGAGGTAGTTATTTGGTTCAAGTAAAAATAGCATTTTTGGATGAAGAAGAGGCATATTTAGAACAGTTAAAAGGGTATCTGGTTCGAAAAACAGAGCAATTTTTTCAGGTATGGACATTTTCCGAGGTAGAGACGTTTTGCCAGGTGCAGATGCAGGCTGGATTTGACGCGGTTGTATTGACGGCGGCCTGTGATCAGAAACTGGAAGGTCGTCCGGTTGTAGGAAAAAAAATACTGCTTTGTGAAGGGGCGTGGAAGGAAGAAGCGCCGGAATGCCTGTATGTACAGAAATATCAGTCGGCTGAGAAGCTGCTGTGCCAAATTAGCGCAATGCTCTGGCAGGAAAAGGGAGAGGAGAAAGCCTATGTCCCAGATCATGCGGCGGAGCTGATTGGCATATATTCCCCGGTGCATCATGAAGGGCAGATGCTCTTTAGTATGACGATGGCGCAGATTTTAGGGGAGGAACAAAAAGTGCTCTATGTCAATTTAATGGAGCATAGTGGTTTTTATGGTTTGACGGGCGTGGAAGCGCCGGAGGATATCGGGGATCTGATTTATGGCATGATGCAGACGGGACATGATTTTTTGACCGGATTGCATAAAGTGCGACAGAGCTATCGCAACTTTGACTATATTCCACCGGCAGTCAATCCGGAACATATGTCGGAAATTTCAATGGCATTGTATGAGCAGTTATTGATGGCGTTAAAAAACCGCAGTGGGTATGATATTGTGATGGTGGATTTTGGAATGGTGTTTTTGGGGTTTGCAGCGTTGCTGCCAGTATTTTCTGATTTTTACTGCCTCGGAAAAGCGGGCTTGATAAATCGCTTTCGGATGGAAGAATTTTTAGATTACCTGGGTAAGGAAGGCGGACATACGATGGAACATATGAATCGTCTGCTGCTGCCAGAAGAGATGCCGTTTGAGGCTGGCAATCCTCTGGATCATGGGTTATATGGCAGCCTGGGGGATGTGATTCGCAGTTGCCTGTATGGAGGGATGCAAATTGGAGGATAGCAAGCTGTATCCGGTCATTCGGGAACGTATATTAAATGAATTAGATCACAGTCACGGTCTTTCCGATGGAGAATTGCTGGAATGCATTGAAAAAGAGCTGCAAAAGTGGGATAAAACGAAAATTTTGCCGTTTCAGGCGCGCAGACAGTATGCCGGAGATATCTTTGCGTCGTTCCGCAGATTTGGAGTTTTACAGGAGCTGATGGAGGATGGGGATGTAACGGAAATTTTAGTCAATGGGGCCAAGCGCATTTTTTATGAAAAAGCAGGAGAGCTTCATTTGTATACAAAAGCGTTTTCAGGAGAAGAGGAATTGTCGGATTTTATTCAGGCTATCTGCGCGGGCGGCAATCGTATGGTCAACGAAGCCTCTCCGATTGTAGATACCAGACTGCCGGATGGTTCCCGTGTCAATATCGTCTTACATCCGATTTCTTTGGA
>CAOJLW010000347.1 GCA_948438565.1 uncultured Lachnospiraceae bacterium
ATAGACGGTCAGATAATCCTCTTCTTCCAAAATAATAAATTTATAATCCGCAGTCTGATTGACCGGAATGGCAATATATTCCGTTTCCGGTTCTATTTCTTCTGTCATGGGCGTTTCGCTTGCCTCCCCTTGCGGCAAGATTTCTTCCGTATCTTTCCAATATATCATCTGATAACAACCAATGCCCAGCAAAACCGTAAGAATAAAAAAAATGCGTATACGATTGACTTTTTTCATAATATCACCAGTCATAGTATGCACATTTTTCCAAATGTTAAACCGGGTTTTTCTCCTGTTTGTCCACTGATGGTAATGTTTTACCCAAAAATAAGAGGATCTGCTCCGCCCGTTTGTCCCAGGTATCCTCGGATTGCGCCTTTTGAAACGCCCAGTCTGTAATCTGATGCGCTTTTTCCGGCGATTCCTGCATCCTAAGTATATGTTCTGTCAGGGAATCCAGACAACCGCTGTCATACAAGACGACTTCCCGGCCGTCCATATGATGCTCCTGTGCAAAACGATTTTGATCCGTAAAACAAAGCGTACGATTTAACATAGCTGAATAGACTCTGTCATGCAGTCCGCCCTGAAATCCCGGCGTTGTATTTAAAAGCATTTTCGCATTGGCCAATATCTGAAGCGAAGCGGCAAACCCTACCCCCGAACGTATGTCGATATGTCTTTTGGCCAATTCCTTTACCTGCCCCCAACCATGTCCGATTACCGTAAAGGGGATCCCAGATTTGGCAGCCGCAATCGCTGCAGCCTTGCGCCTTGCATTCCGCAGATATTTATCCGCCATATAATCCTGATTTAATCTTTTCGCAAAAGCTTCCCGACTCATTTTAATCTGCCGCCCTTTGAAATAATTGGCAAGCGCTTCCTCCTGCGTCAGCATAGAATCCGCCTCCATGCTTTCAATCAAAGCGCAGACTTCCTGTTTTTGCTCGGCCGGGTATTCTTGTATTATTTCATACAGCGAATCCTCACATTCATACGTCCCCAAAAAAAGAAGGGGAATTCGCTTTTGCTCCTGTCCCCTTTCCATACCGGCCCGCATAGCTCCCAGGGGCAGGCAATATACCTTCTGGATATGCGGATAGCAGTTTTTCACATAGCGTTCGTGACATCTGTCAATACAGATAACTCGATATTCGGGAAACCCTTGTTTCAGGCCGGCATGATGGTATAGCGGATGATCGACCAGATAATTAAAAAACGGAATCCGCAAAGCGTGAAGATAGGGCGTTCCATCCTCCAATTCCAGCCTTGGCAGAAGGGAATTAAAATCAATGGCCGCCAGATATTGCTTCTGCCTTCCTAAGATTTGTTCCAGCTTTTCTTCCATATGGATAGACAGATCGCAGATTTCGGCTGGATATCCTTTATGTTCGAAGGCATCTTTTAGGCATTCCATAAAATATTGGTTGGATTCGTAGCATAAATCTCTGGATTCGAATAATAGAATCTTTTTTTCTTCCATGGCTGTTACCTTATTTTCGTCTGATATTGTAAAAGTAACGAAAATTTAACTCCGGCGTTTATGCTGATGAGTGAATAAATGCTCTTGGCAATATTCATAGTTCCCTTCACATTTGGAGCAAAAACGGAATTCCAGACTCGGATCGTCCAATTCCGTCCTGCCGCAGATGGCGCATTTATGTTTCGTCACGCCTGCCCGCGGCGCTGACGCACGCATCTGTGCTTTAAATGTCTGACGCCTGTGGATTTCTCTGGGAGATACTCTGCGGAAATCCCTGGTGGACAAATAGAATACAAAAAAGTTTAAAAGAGACATCAAAATCGCCACTCTGCCCGCCCAGTTTGTCTGAATCAGACTGAATGCAATCAGGGCGGCGTATACGGCCGCCAGCCATTTCATTTTAATCGGAATTATAAAATACAACATTACCTGCATTTCTGGATAGCAAACGGCAAAGGCAAGGAAGATGGCCATATTGATGTAGTTCGTCGTAAAAAAACCTCCCATGCCGGTTACAGGTATGCCATATATGGCATAAAAGACGCCATATAGGATAAACGATCCGAGCACGGTGAAGATAATCCCGCCAAAAATATAGACGTTAAAACGGAAAACACCCCAGGTGCGTTCCAGGGACTGTCCTAACTGGAAATAAAACATCATCATAATAACCGCAAACAATAAACTCGTATCCGGCGGCATCAAAACCCAGGTCACCAGACGCCAGACTTGTCCATGCAAAATATAGTGCGGCTCAAGCGTCATAAGAGCAAGCACGTCGGGCGCGGTATACGCCAAAACAAATCCAATCGCATAGCCTGCGATTAAATAGAGTATCAAATTGGGGATAGCATATTTTCCCAGCTTACGTTCCAGTTTATTTAAAATAGTATTCATTCCGTTCCCGCCTTTTTCATATTTTTCTTACTATGCATTATAAATTTTTGTCTTTTTTTTGTCAAGGGAACGGGCGATGGGCGCGCCGATCGCCCCAAAGCGAAAGACCCCTAAGCGTGGGGCGTCTCATACCG
>CAOJLW010000348.1 GCA_948438565.1 uncultured Lachnospiraceae bacterium
TTTTACTTATCGCAGTTGTTGTCTATAATATTGATATGTTTCGTCAGTAACCGGATCGATCGCGCCTCGTTTTTGATTCAAATAATGCATCGTATCGTGCAAAATTTGAAATACGGCCTGATCCAAATTTTCAAACGCCATCTTTCTGACCTGAGCGAGATTGGCGGCTTTGTCTCGATTCGGTTCGATATAATCGGCCACAAACAGGATTTTATCCAGCAATCCCATTTGAGGCGCCCCGGTGGTATGTACTGCAATTGCGTGCAAAACTTCCGCGTTCTTGACTCCATATTCCGTTTTGGCCAAATATGCTCCCAGCTTTGCATGGAGCAAAGAAGGATTTTCCCGTTCTACCGTACGGATTGGAATACGGTTCTTTTTACAGAGGTGTATCTGCCGATCGCCTGGAACGCCTTTTGCACAATCATGTAACAGGCCCGCCAACATCGCCTGCTGTATATCGCCCTCATACCGCATCGCCAGACAGGAAGCGGTATACATCACGCCAAGCGTGTGCTGGTAACGATCTTTTTCCAATTCCTTTTTCAACTGCTTCTTTATTTTTTTCAATTGTTCTGTCATACTTATCACTATCCTATCCCATATAGAGAGAATGCTGCCTGATAAATGCTTCCACCTTTTGCGGGAGCATATATTGAACGCTTTTCCCGTCTCGGATACGTCCCCGCAGTTCCCTGGATGAAACGGAAAAATTAGGCGAATGCAGCATATGCATATCCGCGCCATACCGTTTAGCGGCCAAAGCCAGCTTTGCGCCAATCCTTTTCCCGTCCTCATTCCGCACCGCTACCAAAATCGACGCCAGACGGCAAATCTCCTCCGGATTTTTCCAATTTGGAAAATCGTCCAACGAATCTTCCCCCATAATAAAATAAAAACGGGTATCCTGACAGGCTGCTTTTAATTGTTGCAAAGTCCGATAGGTATAATTGATCTCTGGATTTCTGGCCTCTAAAACCGATAAGACAAACTTGGGGTTGTCCTGTATCGCAAGCTGTACCATCGCGCAACGCTCCTGCGGATTTGTCACCTGTAACACAGATTTATGGGGAGATTTCCCAGTGGGCAAAAATACCACCTGATCCAAATCAAATTCCTCTACAGCGCTTTGCGCAACGAGCAAATGCCCATAGTGGACAGGGTCAAAGGTTCCCCCAAAAATACCGATTTTTGTCTGCCTTATCCTATCCATACTCCACATTGCCCCCTTATCATTCTCTACCGCGGCAGCTCAATGGCAGGCTTCTTTTTTGATACGCGGAACAATACGATTTTTTTCCCAATCACATGAACCACCTGAGATCTGGTCCGTTCCGCAACCGTTTGTCCAAGTTCTTTCGGATCGTCCATACAATTTTTTAACACCGATATTTTTACCAATTCGCGTTTTTCTAATGCATCGCTGATAGCGGTAATCATTTCCGGCGTCAGACCGGCTTTACCGATCTGGAAAATCGGCGTTATTTTGCTCGCCATACTAATCAGATATGCCCTCTGCTTGCTCGTCAACATATAATCCCCTTTCTTGCCTATTTATAATACTCAAATTCATGCCCGTACATACGGACCGTATCTCCGTCCTGGATTCCGCGTTCTTCCAGATCTTTTAAAATCCCCTGTTCCTTTAAAAATTTCTGAAAAAACAAAAATCCTTTTTCTGTTTCGATATTCGTATAACCCAACATCTTGTCAATTTTAGGCCCTTCGACGACAAATGCCGCGTCGTCCGCCCGCTCCACCGTATAAGACTCTTCCGAAAAAACGCCAACGGACGGATCATATTCCGGCTCATAGACAACTGGAGCGTCATCCATGCCGTCTAACAGACTGGCCACATAATACAAAAGTTCTTTTAAGCCTTTGCCGCTGACTGCAGAAATTGGAAATACACGGATATTGTCCGCAGCAAATTCCTGTTCCAGCTTTGCGAGAATCTCATCTTGCCCTTCATAAATGGCGTCCATTTTATTAGCCGCAATTACCTGGGGTTTATTGAGCAGATCAAAATTATAGGATTGCAATTCTTTCTGAATCGTATGGATATCCTCAATCGGATCCCGGCCTTCCGTTGAAGCCGCATCCACCATATGAATCATAACCTTTGTACGTTCAATATGGCGCAAAAACTGAAATCCCAGTCCCACACCGTTTGAGGCGCCTTCAATAATCCCCGGAATGTCCGCAATGACAAATCCTTTGCCGCCGTCCAAATCCACAACGCCCAAGTTTGGGTTTAATGTAGTAAAATGGTAGTTGGCAATTTTCGGCTGCGCATTTGTCACCCTGGATAAAAGCGTAGACTTCCCGACATTTGGAAATCCGACCAACCCTACGTCCGCAATCACCTTTAATTCCAGCATCACTTCCACTTCAATGGCTTCCTGGCCTGGCTGGGCATATTTAGGAACCTGCATCGTCGCCGTGGCGAAATGCTGATTACCCTGTCCGCCCCGGCCGCCTTTTAAAATAATCCGCCATTG